>CAXTUE010000049.1:10768-11322 GCA_964247355.1 uncultured Ktedonobacteraceae bacterium
ACCAGCAATAAATACCGGCTGATAACCTACATGAGCGATCAAATAGCCTCCTAACGGCGTTGTAGCAGCCCAAGCACCTTGCATAGCTGCCTGATAGCTACTATTTGCCACACCGCGTCTCTGCACCGGTACAGCCTCCATAGAGTACACCTGGAAGACGCCGTTCGACATGTCCATTGCACCTTGCCGAAAAAGATAAAGCAACACAGCAAGAGGTAGGGCAGTTGTAAATCCAAAAGTCAGTAGAAGCGGAATACTTATCAGGCGTGCAAAAACAATTGTGTTGATTTTGCCAAAGCGTAGTGCTAGTAGTGGTGCAACAAGTGTCAAGAGCGCATTAAGCGTATTCGCACCGCCATCAATCAGGCCAAAAAGAGCCGAAGACGCGCCAAGATGTTGCACAAAATAGACATTGAAATAGGGAATGAAGAGGCCCGCGCCTAGACCAACAAGAATCCAAGCCAGCAACAACGTGAAAAAAGGAGTGGTAACGAAATGCAAAGAAATCGCAGAGGTCTTGCTATAAAAAAACAAATAAGGGGGTTATTATTGAC
>CAXTUE010000049.1:11332-13810 GCA_964247355.1 uncultured Ktedonobacteraceae bacterium
TCCTTACATCTCGCAATTCGAGATGTAAGGAAGACCTCTGCGATTTCTTTGCATTTCTATATTTTCTATCATCGCTCATGAAAAAAAGGGGAATGAGGCTCGGCACGGCGATCAGGCCAGCAACGAGCAATGATAGCTGATAAGAACGTGCGATGCTTTGATTCGCCAATAACCATTGTATTTGGGGAGGGAGAGGAGCCATCAAGCCTGGAATGCCACGTAACCACTGGGGCAAGGCACCTCCTAAGACTTCACCTAAGACGGTTGTTACTAGCTGCACGACAATATTGAGGCTGAAGAGTTGTGGTCGTTCCTCTGGTGTGCTATTGGCGGTAAGAAATGGAGCATTGACTACAAGAAAGAAAGCGGTTGTGACGCCAGCCAGAAAGCCTGTGATGAGAAGTGGTAACGGCTGGCGGAAGAGAACTTGACCTGCACCGATAATGCCAATGAGTAGTGTTGTGATAATAAGTATGATTTTGCCGCCGAAGCGGTCGATGCAGAGACCTGCTGGAAAAATCGCTAGTCCAGCACCTAGAGTTGCTGAAAACAATACAAGACCGATAAAATCGGTCCTGTAGCCTAATGAGACGAGATAGAGATTATAGAGGACGAGCAGAATGCCTGCTGAGACGCCGCTGAGCACATAGTAGAGTAAATAGAGTTGGGCGTTTCGTTGGAAGCGCCCAAATGCCTGTATATACTTAACGAGTAGTGGCATCACTTTTCAGTTCTGAGACAGTCACACCAGTTTTACTCACTGGATCACCCGGTCGTGCAGCAGGTACGACGGGAGCATCAGGAACCTTTTCGTCCATCAGCATATGCAGTCCTGGACTCTTGATTTCAAGGTCATCGTTTCGTTGCCCACCATCGTGCTCTGCTAACTCACGACGCAACACGTTAGGAGTAAGAAAAGCCTTCGCCACCGTCTGAACCTGAATCGTTCGCGCTCGAAACTCGATGACCGCGTTCGCCACTCTGTCCGTCACTTGATCGACGCGCTGATCAAGTTTTTGAACCTGGGCGGGACCCTGCGCAACAACCTCTACGATTCTGTTTTCATTGGCAGGTATTGGTCGCCCATTGACCATCGCCTCTGACGTTTTATTCACGCTCTCAACGGTTGGGCGCAACATTTTGATGACTTTCACCTTGTCGCTTAACCAGGTGAATAGAACATCCATAGTTAGTCCGTAGACAACCGTGAGAAGAATGAAGAGTAGAGAATACAGGCCGATGACGATGGCGGCAATCTGGCCACCAACTGCGAGAACGTCATGTATGTCTGCTAAAACCAGTAAAGGCATGATTATTCGCCTCCTGCTCCTACATTAACGCTATTAACACCGCCGAGCGCACCGGCTGTAATAGCGTCAGGATGCGCTTGTTCATATCTCTCTATCGCCTTTTGCTGCTCTCGACGGCGCTTGTCAGCACGTGTGCGCGTGTGCCCCTTGCCCAGGAAGACACGTAGCATCTCTTGACCTGCGACTACGGCAGCGACGGCTCGTACACTGGGGGCAAGCGCGATCTCGCTGGTTAGCTGGGCTGCATTACTCACAGTCTTCACAGAATGACTGGCGGTCTGCGCGGTATCTTTGACAATGCCAACGGTTTCCTGTACCGATGTCAACAATGGCTTCACCTCTTCACGAACCGTCGAAATAGTGCGAATAAGCGCAACTATCGACAAGGCTTGTAAGAGGGATCCCACGATCATGAGAGCCGCGAGAAGCATCAGGAAGATGTAGAGAACATCAAGTAGAACATGGAAAATGGCTGCCAGGATGATGCCAACAATGAGCACCACCAGGACTACTGCCGCCACGATAGCTGCGTTACGAATTGCACCCTTCATGAAAGTGCCTCCAATTCATAAGATGTAGTGAAAAAGCTAATCCATTATATCGTATAGAAAAAACAAAGAACTTGGGGCTAATTATCTACGTGTGTGATTTAGCATCTTAAATGATAAGTGACAAAAGTAGACAACTGGCCAAAGATATACTCTCATACTATTTTAACACGCATGAGTCCTAATAAGTGAGTACATTTGTTAGAAATACAGGAGTTTTTGCTTAGAAAATAGTAGAGTATATCACAGAAAGCTCTCTGTTAGTCTGATTTGAACTCTTTGAGCAATCTGCGTTTATATAGATGTTGACACTTTCGTACTATCGGATGGAATAGAAGAGTCTTTATATACAACTATCATTCAGGGAGTTTCAGATGCATGCATTTCAGCTTGTACTTGCTGCGGGACCAATAGTAGATGGAAATTTTCTAGGTAATCATTTTGTTATCACACTCTGACACACATAGGCATTATCTCTTTATTTTGCTTATACAACAATTTCATAAATTATTGGAATAATGCGTTTTCATAAACTACTGTAAATATGCAGGAGACCGTAGGGACCGCATTCATCACGTCCGTTTGCCGGTGTAACAGACCAAAAACCGACATGATGAATG
>CAXTUE010000050.1:0-8864 GCA_964247355.1 uncultured Ktedonobacteraceae bacterium
TAGACCGTCAAAGGACATTTGTCACTTTTTGATAGCCTCTAAACAATGTCTTTATGCTCAATCGAGCCGTTGAAAAAGTGCCAAATCATCTTTGACAGACTACTACGGGTGCGGTTTTGGTGTACAATAAAAGCTATCATGATGTGAAAATTCTCGCGGCAGGAAGAGGCTATGAGCCAGAACTACGGAGTGTTGCGGGTGGTCCGTGTGCGACCACCGGCCAATGCCACGGCTGATATCCAGGAACGCTATCCGAGCGGGTGGTTGCCTGAAGAGCAACTTGTGCATTTGCTGAGACGGCGGGAGACGACGATTGGGCGGGCACTCAATAATGACATCCTGCTCATGGACCCGACGGTTTCGCGTGAGCATGCGCGATTGGTCCTCGATGAGCATGGTTGGCATGTGCAAAATTTGACGGTCAACAATATTGTACGCGTCAATGGGCATCCTGTGCAGAGCGGCGTAAGCGTGGCGATGAACTCGCAGGATGTGCTTGTCCTGGGCAGTACAATGTTGCAGCTTATCTCGCCTCCTCATGTGGTGCCCTATCGAGAAGAAAGCCAGGAACCAACTCAACTGCTTTCGCCGTTGCCTGACTCTTCGTTGCCCGCGTCAAATAAGATCAAGTCTTCTAAAGGGCAGCAAACGTCAGGAGTTGACGAAGAGGCTGGCCTGGTACAGGAGAATGGGCAGCTACATTTTCCGCATTTTGCCTTCTCGCAGCGTTCGTCGTTGGTCTCGTTGCCAGTGCAACCGGAGCCGGAGCTGGTCGCGCAACCGTGGGATGATGAAGATGATGATATAGTGGGCGCGGGCATTACCATGCAGTTCGCGTTGCCGCAACGTATAGGTACGCGTACGCGCTGGCTTATCGCGGGCATAGGTTTTGCGATTCTGATTGTCAGCGCGATTATCACAATTGTGCTTAGCAGCGTCGTCGGTTTTGCCTCGTTGACACAGAACGGTCCCGCGAGCATTGTCGCGGCCCTGACTATTCCTCTCATTCCCGCGCTTGGTATCAACCTGCTCGTGAATTTTATTGATCGCTTCGAGCGTGAGCCGTGGTTTCTGCGCCTTGCGGCGTTTCTGTGGGGGGCGATTATCGCTATTCCGCCTACGCTATTTATAGAGACAAACGTGCAATCGCTCATTCAGAACGCGCTGGGTAGCGACGCGAATATCGTGTTACGGTCGGCCCTACTGGGTCTCAACGCCGGTGTGACCGAAGAGACGGTCAAGGGGCTTGGCTTGTTGCTGCTCTTTTTTGCTCTGCGCGACGAATTCGATAACGTCACGGATGGCATTGTCTATGGGGCGTTAATCGGGGCGGGTTTCGCGATGGTTGAGAACTTCAGCTATTTCGCGCAAAACTCAAAAGACTTCCTGCCTTTTTTGATCGTTGGACGCATTGTGCTTGGCTGGCTGAGCCACTCAACCTTTACCGTGTGCTTTGGCGTTGCGCTCGGTTATGTACGGCACACAAAAGTGCGCTGGCGACATGTCCTGGTCCCGCTCCTGGGCTATCTGGCTGCGGTTCTGCTGCATAGCGTGTTCGATTTTGTCGATATCTACGCCAATGCCAGTGTGATTGCCGCGCCGAACAATCCCGTCGTGGCGCGCTATTCGTTGATCGCGGTGATTGGAGACTATATTCCGCCGTTTATCGCGCAGATCGTCCTGCTGTACTTTTTGATCAAAGCACTCGCGCACGAGGTTGCGGTTATTCGCGAGTTCCTGGCGTCGGAGGTGAGCAGTGGCGTCGTGCGCGTAGATGAGTATGCCCTGCTGCAAAACTCATTTCAGCGCACACGGCAAGAGCGGCAAGTGCTGTTTCGCTGTGGTTTTAAGCAGTGGTTGCGTGTGTGCGAACTTTATCAAACGGAGATAGGTTTAGCCTTTCGCAAATGGCATGTGAGCATGGGTGACAAACCAAAGCTTGGCTATCGCCAGCCCGAAGATGCCTACAGGGGTCGTATCAAACGTTTGCGATACGAGATCTCACAGAAGGAAAGAAAAAAATAACATACCCTCCACCTGCAACGCAGGTGGAGGGTATGTTATTTTTTATGACCGTAACAATTGTGCCTCCTGTGGAGGTGGGACCTCGATGTGGGGATGTTCCTCCATCGTGGTGCCATCAACGATTTGTTCACTTACAGGCGGCAGGAAGAGTATCGTGTACATGACGGCAAAAATGGGAAGGTGCCCAAGCAACTCTGCTGGCGGCAAAAATGGCAGAGCGAGATTAAAGGGTACGAACATGCCGAAGACGACGATCTTCGGCAGAATGCCACTGATCAGTGCCAGGCCAATTGTGAGTTCAACGGCACCGGCTGCCAGGATAAAGCGTTCGTTGGTAAACCATGTCAGGCCGATAAGTTGGGCAACGTTAAAGCTTGTATGTGTCTTGAGGAATGCCTCTGCTAACGCGGGATTGATCAGTTTTTCCGTAAAGGCTAGAATAGCGATAGAGATGCCAGCACCTAACCGTAGCAAGAGCGGTGCTATGCGCCAGTAGCGTGCGAAGCGTGAAAGTGGCTCTCTATGTGGTCCTGGCCTTATCAGGCCACGACCCATAATGAGCAAGTAGAGGGCGATACCCACATACACAGTTTGCTCCAGCACTGCCCACGCGGGATACAAAAAGAACATAAACAGGAAAAGTGCGAGGAGCGCAATCGCACCAACCCGCGTCAACACACCACTGATGAACGTGAAGGCCACGAAGACCTCGACGCCCGCAAGAATATAGCCCAGGACACCGTTACCACCCGATAGATTGGGCGCGAAAATGTGAAATGACACGGCCACGGCGATCAAACTAATGGCGGTCTGAACTCCAAGAATGACCTGGTTGTTGCGATCATAATAGCGCAGAAAGCCGATTCGTGGAAAGAGGTTGTCTCCTCCTACCAGCCGACGAAGAAGCGCAAGGACGCCGATACCCAGGAATGAAAGAGCAATCATGCCCAGCACGGGCAGTGTAAAAAGCAGCCCAAATTGTGGTGGGTATTTGGTGCCATCGGTAAACCACTTTTCATGTGCATATGCGATGCTTGGTACAAGAAACATCAGCAGCAGGACTAATCCGAGCTTAGGCAGAACATGTTGTCGTATATGACGCAGGTAAGACATGCAAACTCCTGTATAAAAGCGTCCGTGCATAGTTGAAATCATCATTAGAGAGAATAAGAACAAGGCGGTTACAATGCCTCGCTAATACGACGAAACAAGATAGCTATTCGTGTACAGGAACTTATGCGTCTCATCAATTGATTGCTATTCTCGAAAATATAGATTATAGTTAGGGTAGGCATATCAACAGGTAGAGAAGGAATACATCTATGAGTGAAGTAGGGCAAGCGGCTTCTGTTACGATCACAGGTTCTTTACCAGATGGTAGATTTCTAACACGACCACTGGAAGTAAAAATTGCATACGATGACGAAGAGGTTGTCGTAAGCGAACCGCACTTTCATATTCATGCAGTAGGTACAACAGTCGCGGAGGCGTTGTCCGAGTTTAAATATACGCTTTCAGAGGAGCTAGATGAACTGACTGCTGATGAGAAGGAGTTAGGAACACGTTTACAGGCAGAGCTTCACTACCTTCGGAATCTTATTAGAACGGTGTGAGTGGTTATGGCGGGACTTGAGTCGGATAAAGTAGAGAAAGCCCTACTTGGGAAAATGCAAGCTGTACGTAAAGAGGGTAGAGATTGGCAGTATATTATGTACAACGATCAAGGCAAGCAAGTCTCTCGAACTCGCCTTTCCAAAGGAGCTAAGCACTCTTTAGGACCGAATCGAGTAAGTGAAATGGCTCACCAGCTAGGTCTTGAAACCTCTCAGCAGTTTCAAGACCTAGTTCGTTGTGTAATGAGCCGTGAGAAAGCGTTAGAGATTATCGAGCGCAATTTACCTCCGAGCGCAACTTCACGATAATCTATAATTAAAAGCTGTCCCTGAGCCACGGCACCCTTCCCCCAATGTGATATCATGCAGGAGAGACTACAAAGGAGTACGAATCTATTTGGATGGATACTAATATATTACTTCAAACTTATTATTTTATGCGTCTCACTCGTGCTATGGAGGACCGGACCCGTACGTTGTTTTTGCAGGGCAAGGTTGTGGGTGGCGTTTATACGGCACAGGGGCATGAGGCGACGACGGTGGGGGCAGCAATGACGCTGCGTCAGGGCGATTGTATTGTGCCGCAGCATCGCGATCTGGGCATGCATCTTGTGCGTGGTGGGTCGCCACGGGCTGTGATGTGCCAGTGGTTGGCGCGTGGCAATTCGCCGACGTTGGGACGCGATGGACAGATGCACATCGGCGATATGCATTCTGGCATCGTGCCGATGATTAGTATGCTCGGCGAATCGTTGCCGGTGGCTTGTGGCGTCGCGCTGACTATAAAGATGCGCAAGCGGTCGACGGTGGTGCTGGCATCGTGTGGTGATGGCGCGACCAATACGGGACCATTCCACGAAGCTATGAATTTTGCCTCCGTACAGAAAGTGCCGATGGTGCTGGTCATCGAGAATAACGGCTATGCATATTCGACGCCGGGGGCGAAACAATTCGCTATCCAGAATCTTTCAGAACGGGCGAAATCCTATGGCATTCCAGGCGAGAGCGTTGATGGCAACGACCTACTGGCCGTCTACGAGGCTGTGGGGCGTGCCGTAGAGCATGCGCGTAGTGGCAAGGGGCCAGCGATTGTGGAGTGCAAAACATTTCGTGTGCGAGGACACTCGGAGGCGGACAAGGCGGATTATGTGCCGCAGGAGTTGCGCGAAGAGTGGCTTGCCAGAGACCCAATTAAGCGATTCGAGACATATCTGCAAGAGCAACAGGTGCTGACGCCCACGAAAAAAGCAGAGATCGAGGCGCGGATTAAGGCTACCGTAGATGATGCCGTAGAATTCGCGCAGAATAGTCCCGCGCCCGACGAGACGACGGTAGCTGAGTATGTGTTTGCGCCCGACGGTCCAATCGCGATTATTGGTGAGCCGGGTGCAGAGAATGCGCGCTATGTCAACGCACTTGATAGGCGTACAGGTCAACCCTTTACAACTGTGCTACAGGCCGAGTCTACTGCGTCTATGGAGGTCGTCCGATGATGAGCGAAGAAAAGAAACATCAGAAGGTTACATATTTAGAGGCCATCGGTCAGGCCATTCGAGAAGAGATGTTGCGCGACGAGGCCGTATTCCTACTGGGTGAAGATGTTGGCAGCTATGGTGGCGCGTTCAAGGTTAGCGCGGGTCTGCTAGAAGAATTTGGTGCCGAGCGTGTGATCGACACGCCGATGGCGGAGGCCGCGATTATTGGGTCCGCAGTCGGCGCGGCTCTGATGGGTATGCGTCCAATAGCTGAGATGCAATTCATCGACTTTATTGCCTCTGGCTTTGACCAGATCATCAACATGGCAAGCAAGATGTACTGGCGCGTTGGCATGCCTGTGCCGATGGTCATTCGCGGTCCCTCTGGCGGGGGCACAAAGGGTGGTCCATTCCACTCGACCAGTCCCGAAGCGTGGTTTTTTCACACTCCGGGGATTAAGGTCGTGGTACCCGCTACGACCTATGACGCGAAAGGCTTGTTGAAGGCGGCTGTACGCGACAATAATCCAGTGCTTTACCTGGAACACAAATTGCTGTATCGCTTGCCCGAACTGCGCGAGGAACTGCCGCAGGAGGATTACATTGTGCCCCTAGGGAAGGCGATCATCCGGCGCGATGGCGAGGACATGACCATACTTACCTATGGCGCGATGGTGCATCAATGCTTGCAAGTGGCGCGTACGCTTGAGGAAGAGGACGATGTGGAGGCGGAAGTGATGGACCTGCGTAGCCTCTCGCCACTTGATCGAGAGTCTATCCAGGAGTCGGTCAAGCGCACCAACAAAGTGCTGATTGTGCATGAGGATACACTGACAGGTGGTATCGGTGCGGAGCTATCGGCTATTCTTGCCGAGGACCTCTTCGAGTATCTCGATGGCCCAATCACACGCGTTGCCGCACCCGATGTCCCTTTCCCATATGCGCCTCCACTGGAGGCTGCGTATCTGCCAAACGCAGAGAAGATTTTGACGGCAGCGCGAAAATTGGCTGCATATTAGACATGAAGACCCCGGTAGGGACCGATTTATAACGGGCGTCGTGCATTGCAATATACGACGAGGACGGGTTAAATCGGTGCCTACCGGGGTACGAGAAGATAAACAAAGGAGTTTTTCGTATGCCGACACCTGTAACGATGCCGCGACTTGGCGAGTCGGTTGCCGAGGGCACAATTGGGTCTTGGATGAAGCAGGTGGGCGATTACGTCGAGAAAGACGAATCGCTCGTGGAGGTCATCACGGACAAAATCAATGCCGAACTGCCTTCACCAGTCGCGGGTCGTCTCACACAAATTCTCGTCAGCGTCGATGAGACTGTAGCGGTAGGGACACAAATCGCACTGATCGAAGAGAGCGCGGATGTGGACGCTTCTTCGTCGCAAGCGGCACCGGGGCCTGATGCCGCGCCTGTTCAAAGTGTGGAACAGGCCGATATGCCTGTTTTAACTAATGGGTCTGCCAGTACAGCTACTAGCGCTGGTGGCGAGACTGGACATTATAGCGAGCAGGATGATGAGCGACAGCGTATCTCGCCACTTGCACGGCGTCTGGCGCGTGAACATAATGTCGATCTCAATACTATTCAAGGGACAGGCGCGAATGGTCGTGTACGCAAAGAGGATATCCTGGGCTACGTTGCCCAACGTCAGGAAACTGGACGTACAACGGTAGGCCAGACTGCAGCAGTGATGGCGAGTCCTTCAACTTCAGCACCTGTACAGCCAGTACGGTTAGGACACGCGGGACCGTCGCAAACGCAGCAAGCAGACGTTCGTCAAAGAGCACAAACACCATCGGTACAGGAGTCGAAAAATGCTCCTCTGCCATACGAGTCGGCGCCGGTTGAACGCCCTGAGAGCATGAGCGGTGAAGACGAGGTAGTGACGCCGAGTCGGATGCGCCTTGCTATTGCGGAACACATGGTACGCAGCAAGCGTACATCGCCACATGCGACCACGATGGTTGAGGTTGATATGACCAATATCGCGAAGTGGTTGGCAAAGAACAAGGAAGAGTTCAAGCGGCGCGAGGGTTACGGCATCAGCTTTGTGCCGTTTGTCATGAAGGCGGTTTGCGAGGGCATTCGCAAGTTTCCAACCATCAACTCCACGTGGACCGAAGACAACAAAATTATTATTAAGAAGCGCATCAATTTAGGCGTCGCGGTAGCGACCGATGCGGGTCTTGTCGTGCCAACGCTCTACGATGCCGATCAACTTACGCTCGCAGGTCTGGCGAAACAGGTCAATGCTATCGCGCAACGTGCTCGTAATAATAAATTGACGTTGCAAGATATGCAGGGAAGCACCTTTGTGGTCAACAACCCAGGAGTATTTGGTACAATTCTATCAGTGCCAATTATCAACCAGCCCCATGCGGGCATTCTCAGCATGGATGCCGTGGTGAAACGTGCCGTTGTGGTAGAGGATGATGCTATCGCGGTGCGCTCTATGATGTTTTTGTGTCTCTCCTTCGACCATCGCATTCTCGATGGCGCGGGAGCCGGTGGATTTTTGCAAGCGGTCCGTACAAAGCTACAAGGCTACGGGCGCGAAATAGATGTATATTAACAATGTAGGGGCTGATGTGTCGCGTCCTTCTTGCGATGCGATTGCCGACGCGGACGTGATAAATTGGTCCCTACCGGAGACAAGGGAAAAAACAATGGCGACCATGATACCAGAACGCCGTCCAGAATGGCTCAAGGTAGCTGCTCCTAAGGGAGAAAACTACCGTGAACTTAAGCAGTTGATGCGTACACAATCGTTACATACGGTGTGCGAGGAGGCGCGTTGTCCAAATATTGGTGAATGCTGGGGCCATAAGACGGCGACATTCATGATCCTGGGCAGTGTCTGTACGCGCAGTTGTGGCTTCTGCGCCGTGGCAACGGGGCGTCCTTTAGGGCTTGATTGGGAGGAGCCGAAGCGGGTGGCGGAGGCCGCGCAGACAATGGGTCTGCGTCACGCTGTCGTTACGTCGGTTAATCGGGACGAGCTAAAAGATGGTGGCGCGGCAGTCTTTGCCTCGACCATTCGCTGGATACGTCGCCTGAACCCCGAATGCAAAGTCGAGGTGTTGACACCTGATTTCAAGGGTGTGTACGAGTCGTTACGCGTTGTGATCGACGCGAAGCCCAACGTCTACAATCACAATGTCGAGACCGTGCCGAGGCTCTACAAGCAGGTACGTCCGCAGGCTGTATACAAACGATCACTTCAGGTCCTCAAATGGGCTAAAGAGATGAATCCTACCGCGCCAACTAAATCTGGTTTTATGCTCGGACTGGGTGAGACATGGGATGAATTGCTCGAAGTCATGCACGATATGCGCGAACATGACGTGGACATTCTGACCATCGGGCAGTACCTTCGTCCGTCCTTTGACCATCTTCCAATTCAGCGTTATGTGCCGCTGGAAGAGTTTGCCGCGCTCAAAGCTGAAGGCAAGAAAATGGGCTTCCGACATGTGGAGTCCGGTCCCTTTGTCCGTAGCTCGTATCACGCGCATGAGCAGGCTGACGGTGCGGTGGGAACCGATTAATCGTTTTTGAACGACAAAGGTAGGGACCGATTTATCACGTCCTACTAGCAATGCACAATGTCTGGGGATGCTGAAACGTTTGTATAAGCATAGGACATTTGTGAGCGGGCTAAAGGACGTGAGGAGGTAGGGACCGCAATAAAAAAGTGCGGTTGGGGATATTATAGTGGCCAGTAGGGACGGGAGGA
>CAXTUE010000050.1:8874-13734 GCA_964247355.1 uncultured Ktedonobacteraceae bacterium
ACCTTTGGCTTATCCATGGTATTTCGTTACAACGCATAATCGGTTCCTACAGCTAGCCTAACCACGTAATTTGTTCATGATGGTTTAATGTCCTAGACAAATGGTTGATGCCTTGAAACCACAAATAGAGTTTGTTATAATGGCTCCACAACGCTTTGTAGTAAAAGTATAGAGGCATCATGAGTCAAACACAGCAAACTACGGATGGGCGTCAACCAGTCGTGCTAGTGGTAGATGACAACCCTTCTATTCGAGATATGGTCTCCTGGGCACTGGAGCTAGATGGTTATGAGCCTGCGGAGGCTGCTGAAGGGCAAGAGGCGTTGGACTGGATGTTTAATGCCGCCCGTGAAGGACGCTATCCATCTGTTATTCTGCTTGACCTTGCGATGCCGGGGATGGACGGTGACGTGTTTTTGGAGCGTTTGCATCAACAGTGGGCACCTGTTTATCCACTACCTTCAATTGTTGTGATCACCGCAAAAGCGGGCGTATCAGATGCACAGGCGATGGGCGTGGCGCAGGTCGTGGTAAAACCGTTTCATGTGCGCGATTTGCTCGACATTATCCGTGACTTAGCCCTCGTGTAGCATACATCTAAAAGTACCAATTCTTCTCAATCTACTCTATAAATACACGGAAACTCTGCCAGACGACGTTCAGACAAAAGAGAAATAGTTATAGGCAGAGTCTTCCGTGTATTTTTGTGTTTGTTGGGAGTTATTGTATGAAGGTGCGTTCCCTGTATCCCATTCTTCTAGTGCCTCTCTTAGCCGCGAGCGTACTCGCCGTTGTGTTGCGCGCGTATGCGCTTCCACCTAGCCATGCTGCATCCAGTATGACAAACCGCGTCTCATTGCCAGGACATCTGAATGCTGCTGTGAGCAAAAGTCGTATGATGGCGCATGTCGCTGGCAATCAACCAATCGCGCTCGCCGTTGGGCTAAGCTTACGTAATTCAGCCGATCTTGACGCGTATGTACAGCAGGTTACGCAGCCGCAATCAGCACTCTATCATCATTATCTCAGTGCCAGTTCTTTCTCAACACTCTATGGTCCCTTGCCTTCTAGCGAGATGCTTGTAGCGAATTACTTGCGCGCTCAAGGCTTTACTATCACAAAGACCTATGCGCATCATATGATGATCGACGTTCACGGTACTGTAGCGCAGGCCGAGAAGACATTCCAGGTACAGGTCAATAACTATCAAGATGCAAATGGCAAACTTTTCTCTAGCAACGATACAGCACCATCACTACCAGCAAATATCGCGTCGCTTATTTCTTCGGTTACTGGCTTAGACTCAAGCATTCAGTACACACGTAGTCCTTTGCGACCGGGGACGGCAAGTATTAAGATGGGTACAGGAGTGCAAACGCCAAAGACTCTAGCCGCGAATGCACCGCAACTTTGCCCACAGCCCGGCTCTCCAAGCTATCCAACGTCCTATACGCCTGCTCAAATCGCCACTGCTTACAATTTTACGCCCCTATACAAGGCTGGCAATCTTGGTGAGGGGCAAACGGTTGGCTTGCTCGAACTCGATGGTTTCTCGGCCCGCGATATCGCAACCTATACGGCCTGCTTTGGCGGCAAGAACACGTTGATAAGCACCGTCCCAATTGATGACTATAACGGCGCTGCGAGTTCCTTTGCATCCGAGGTCGAATTGGATATGGAGATGGTGTTGGGCCTTGCGCCACATCTAGCCTCGCTTCGTGTATATGAGGCTGCGGGAACATCGCTTACTGCCTATAACGATGCGTGGGCGCGTATTCTCGCCGATGATACACCCGTTGTGAGTACGAGCTGGGTCTACTGCGAGCAAAATCCACAGTTGACGAGCGAGATACAGCAGGAGAGTCTGTTCTTTCAAGCTGCCGCCGCACAAGGTCAAACAATTTTAGCCGCAAGTGGCGATCTGGGCGCGAACGGTTGTTACGATGCCGACAAGGGAACAGGTGTAGCACCGTCGGCAGATGATCCCGCGACACAGCCGTTTGTGACTGGCGTAGGCGGCACCACACTACATATCAACTTCGATAACACCTATGCCTCCGAGCGGGTATGGAATGATCGCGCGATTGGGCCACATGGCAATGGTGCCAGTGGTGGCGGTTTGAGCCGTATGTGGTATCGACCGCGCTGGCAACAGGGGCCAGGGGTAGCGAACGCCTATTCAACAGGCTATCGCGAGGTGCCGGATGTGGCGATGAATGCCGATCCACAAACAGGCTATGATGTGTATTGTAGTGTTGGAGGGTGCGCGGGTGGGAGAGGATGGCAGGTTATCGGCGGCACATCGGCTGCTGCTCCGGTATGGGCGGCCATGATCGCGCTCGCGAATCAGGCATCGATAAAGGCCGATGGCTATCTCATGGGCTTTCTCAATCCGAGCCTGTATAGCATCAATTACGGTAGTCCCGGTACAGATTATGCAACCGCCTTTCATGACGTTGTGCCGCAAGCAGGTGCTATCAATAACAATGATTATGTAGGAAATAGCGGCACCTATCCCGACAATACGATGTATGACATGGCGACGGGCCTCGGCTCGTTCAATGCCTACAATCTCACACAGAATCTGATTACGTTGAGCAAAACATCATTGCCGCGTACAACCGCAACGAGTACGACCTGGTATTTTGCCGAGGGGCGTGTCGGTGGAAACTTCCAGGAATTTCTGACGCTGGAAAATCCTGATGCCACACAAACCGCGCAGGTGCAGGTGCAATATTTGTTAGAGACGGGTATCGGTCCGAAGATAGTGCATAAGGTCTTGCCGCAGAGTCGAGCGACGGTAAACGTGAATGATGATCTAGGTCATCCCTACGCAGGACCGGGCTACTCGCTTTCGATGATTGTCACCTCGCTCAACAGTGTTGGCGTGGTCGCGGAACGTCCAATGTATTTCTCGTGGCACGGAATTAATAGTGGAACAGACGCGTTGGGAGCGACGAAGTTGGGGCAAGATTTTTATTTTGCCGATGTCGAGGCCGCACGCAACTATAGCAGCTTTATCACGATTCTCAATCCACCAGGGGGACAGAACGCGAATGTGACCGTGAGTTATCTTTCGGGCGGCAAGCAGGTTGGCTCAGCGACACTTGTTGTCCCGCCGGGACAACGTGGAACGACAGTGCCACCATCGACAGTTCGTACGGCTGCCGTACATGTGCATGCTGATCAACCTGTGATGGTCGAGCGACCGACGTACTTTAGCACAGCGCGCTCTAATATCAATGGACCCGTGACAGGGGCTACAACAGTTGTCGGAACTCCTGATCCTAACACTACCTGGCTTTTCGCGGAAGGCTACACAGGCTCAAATTTCCATGAATACCTTGTGCTGGCAAACTTCGATGCTACTACAACGGCTAATGTAACCATCAAGCTTGAATATAGCAATGGTGTGGTCAATCCTGTTACGGTAAAAGTATTACCGCAGACGCAGACGTTTTTCGATGTAAATGCCGCATCGAATGCTTTCGCACAGAGTACCGCCGAACTTTCGGCGGAGGTCACGTCAGATATACCAATCGTAGCTCAGCGTATCGAATACTTCCGCTTTAGCGGGAGCATTCCTGGTGGTACGGATGTGATTGGAGAGCCGGGACCAGCGAAAACTCAGTATAGTTTTGCCGAGGGCTATACCACGCACGGCTTCAACGAGTTTCTGACGCTGCAGAATCCGAATGCGACACCGGAAAATGTCGCGGTAACGCTGTACCTCTCCAACAGTATCTCGGCACAGAGAATTGTCAATATAGGACCACAGACGCGGGTAACGATCAGTATTAATAGCCTGGTTGCACCAATCGCGCGAGGCAATACTAATGCTGGCTACGAGGTCTCGCTTTCGGTGCAAGCTATGAGCGGAACGGTGGTTGCTGAGCGTCCAATCTACTTCAACTACCATAATACCTCGCTGGGTGGAAGCGACGTGGTTGGATATACAGGATAAAAAAGCGAACCTGCGAACCGCCCGGTGGTTCGGAGGGTGGGGTTTTTTTGCTGTTTAGGTTTTTTATGACCATCCAACGGCATCGACGTAGACATTGACGCTATTGCCGTTGCCGTCGCTATTGAACTGTACACCAAACTGACGGGGTTGCTCGGTGATGTTATCAGGAACTGTAAAGGTCAGATGGTTCCAGGTATTGGGAGCAAGATTAACGTCGCTTCCTGTAAACCATTTGTAGTTCTGATTAGTGATGAAGAGCTTTGCGTTTACTTTGGCCGTATCACCGTCAACGTAGACGTAGGCATTCATTGTTTGACCCGCGTGGGGATAGCTCTGAGTATCATCTGAACCTATGGCGACATACGGAAAATTACCATTACTCGTATTGCTAAGCGTGGCCTCTAGCGAATGAGTGCCATTCTGGGCGAACTGTGTACTGGCTTGTACGTTGGAGATACCTTGTCCATGTCCGTTCCAACCATCAGTTGCCCCATCTTCAAAAGAAAAGTTTGAGGTGTTATTGCCAGTTGACGTTGGCGTCCCATTTTGTTGAGTTCCCGTTGTAACTGAAGTTGCTCCGGGTTGCTGGTGCTGTACAATCATCTGCTGGTAGACATTTTGGAATATAGAGCCTTGCGGCGTGATTGTATTATTCTTGTCAATCAATGGAATCGGAGTATTGGTGCAGGAGTACTGCATTGAGGCAAAGACACGATTTGTCGCAAGTGTTTGTAGAGCTTTTTGGGTCCAATCAGCCATAAATGTAGCATTTTCATGTTTGCCATCAGCAGGCACAAACCCGTTGGCTGCTTGCAGGTCTGGTGCATAGTTCCATTCTGTAATCATAATTGGTAGAATGGTACCAAGTGTTGTTTGCATAACATTGCGTGCATTGG
>CAXTUE010000051.1:0-13701 GCA_964247355.1 uncultured Ktedonobacteraceae bacterium
TCTGGTAACGGCGATGAGAGGCGAAAGAGAAGTTTTGCATACTCGTTGGTTAACACGTTTGTCTTAAGGACGCCACCCCACTGCTGCCAATCCTGCACAGGTTTACGCAACATGTTATCCGCGACATACACGTTCTCGACCAGGACTGGACCATCGTTGACGCCCAGCGTTTGAATGCGCTTCACGATGGGCGATGGATCATTTGCGGTTAAGAGGGCATCCGTGAGATGACAGACGAGTGGAGCGGGACTGCGCTGAAATTCAATAAGGTGTGCTTGCATCAAGTCTTCAACGGCTGCAAAACCGGCGGCAGTATCAGTTTCGCCGCCTGCACTCAATACTGGAACGCCAAACTGGACGAGTTCAGGCAAATCACGAATACCGCCGAGCACATCGACCACCTCGGTACTATAGGCAAAGATCGCGATTTTGTAGCGCTTCTGTACCACACCATCGCGCATAGAGCGGCGCACCATATCTTTTATCGCGTTTTTAAGTGCTTTATTGACCAGATCAATCTTTGTTGTCGGACCACAAAAATCGTTCATCGAGTGACTTGCATCTATGAGATACACGATGAGCGCAGGTGTCAACGTCGTCGCTGGTTGTGTATACGTGCGTATATCCATTAGGCAATTTCCTACCTCTCGTTCATCATTATTGTACACAGGCATAAAAGAGATAGCAAGTAAATAGAGAGTAAAAGGTGAGATAGTTCACAAAATACACTTGTGTAACTCTGTTATACTAGTTATTGGATGCTTATTTTTTACTCATATTTATTTTATTTATTACTGAGGAGACAATGCATGGGGAGTTCGCACATCTTCGTCGGTTTTGCACAGGAGGCACAAAGAGACCGTTTATTTGCACAAAAACTTGTAGACGATCTCCTTGACATGGGGGATAATGTAGCCCTCCTTATAAACGGTAAGCAGACAATAGAGGATGATGTATTTATACAAACACTCAATCAACAACTTGCGGCATGTGAATATGTGCTTGTCGTTCTATCACCTGAAGCCCTGCTTTCGACAAAAGTACAAATGATTGTCAATTCGGCCCTTAATCTTCTCGTGAAACAACGGCTTCGCGGTCTATTCGCATTGCTTGCGGCTCCTATAGATACACAAACAATGCCTCCAACATGGACGACGATACGTATGTTTGATGCAACGCAAGATTATCCAAGAGCTTTTGCACGAGTACAACTTGCATTAACACCCATTACGGCAAAGATGCAGAACGCTCCTCCACTATCGCAATCTCTTTCTTCCCTGCCGAGCGTTACAACACGAATGGTAGTTCCACTTATGAGTGACGGAGAACCTATACCACTGGTACCTATTCGATCACCAAAGGCACACCAAAGGCACGTTCGGCAATGGCTTCTACCATTAGCACTCGTTAGCATACTTGGCCTTATACTGGGTTTGATAACATATACGACATATGCAATTTCCAAAAAAGCATCCTCAAACTTTGTTCAACAACCTTCACATCCAGTAGCAACATCCGTTACAACAGCAACCCCTTCACTTCCAGCAACCTCCACAGCCGCTACATTCCCTACCACGCCACAGAGTCTCTACACAGGTGTGATGCAAAGTAAGCCAATTCTTGTTGATCGTTTTGATCAACCTGATGATACACGCTGGGACATTTCTCAACCCAACGGTGCAGGAGGTTGTCAATTGCTTAACGGCACGTATGACGTTACATCGACAAAAGTAAATTTCCGTCAGATATGCACCTTGAAAAATACTATGTTCCAGAATTTTGCGTTTCAGAGCCAGTTGTCGTTCGTGTCGGGTCCTGGGCCGTGTGGATTTATCGCGCGTATGCAAGGGCGTACGGTTGGTTTGTCATACAGGCTTTACTACTTAGCGAACGGCGATTTCGAGTTTCTTGGCTCAGAAAATGTACCGGGCAAAAATACGACACTTATTAAGAGGACCTTTGCTCACGCACCTGCACAGCGCATTACTCTCACCCTGATAGCTATGCAGAGCAATTTTTATATCTATATCAATGGACAGTTTATTGCCTCTGCACAAGATGCAGCCTTCACTTCGGGCACTCTTGGCTTCATCTGTAAGGATACCTCAACGCCAACCGAAGCACATTTTATGAACGCAAAGATATGGAGCCTCTAGTAGGAGCACAAATATGCAGACAACGCGCGTTTTTGTAAGCTATAATCCTGGACAAGGCTACTATAAATATGAGTCGTTTGCACTACAGTTAATAGCAGATTTACGCGCCGCCGGTGCCGAGGTCGCCACAGATAGCGGAAACATTTCAGATGCAACTTTTGTACAGACAATGAACAAGGAGTTTCCTACCTGTCGCTGGTTCGTGCTTATTGAGTCGCCCGAGGCACTACAATCTCCCCGTATTCAAATGACGGTTAATACAGCACTCAACCTTGTAGCACAACGCAACATGAATGGCGCATTTCGTGTAATCGCCGAACCGACTCAGGTTCGGGACGTTCCACCAACATGGGAACGGTTGCGTACCTTCGACGCAAGCCGCGCCTACACTCCTGCCTTGGAACAACTGCTCACTGCACTACAGCTTAGAGCAAGCCAAAAGCACTCAACGGTCTCTTCAAAGCCTTCTGTCCCTTCGCATGTCTCCGCATCAGCAGTGTACGACAGACCAGTTGTCTTACCACGCAGATCCTTCTTACACTCATGGAGGGGATTGGGATTACTTGCACTGCTCACACTACTGCTTCTTGGACTCGTTGGCTCCTTAGTACTTCACACGCTAGCCTCACAGCCACAAACTTCGATATCTACACCTTCTTTGGGCACGATTCACTATAGCAGTACAGGAAACATGGACTCGACCAACACAAAAGGCATAAATGACAGTATACAGGTTGATCTATCACACCTTACAACGCCTAAAGCAGGGAAAAGTTATTATGGCTGGCTGCTAACAGATACGGGAGTAGTAGACGCAAAGCCAATTCTACTTGGGAAGCTACCCTTGAAGCACAGTTCAATACAATTCACCTATGTTGATCCTACAAATGCAAGCTTACTTGGACGCACAAGCAAATTTCTGATCACTGAAGACGACACGAATTTACCGCCAGGCACTATTACGGATACAACCACTTGGAGATACTATGCCGAGATACCACAAATACAGAGTCCCAATACAGCCACCTCAAACCTGAGTTTGCTCGATCTGCTCAGACGGCTCCTTGTTTCTGATCCCAAACTTTTGAACGTTTCACTACATGGCGGGTTGAATATCTGGCTCTTGCAAAACTCACGTAAAATACTTGAGTGGTCAACGGCGGCAAGGGGCACAGGACAACCCCAGGCTCCGCAACTCATGCACCGGCACTTTGTACGCATTCTTGATTACCTGGACAGCGTTGCCTATGTAGGACGAGATGTACCAAATGGTACACCAATACTCAGCGATCTAGCACCTGCGCGTGTTGCTCTCTTGACTACCGATGCAGCCCATCAAGACCCGCCAGCATACATTGATGCAATGACGAAATATTTGCATAATATTATAGATGCACCAGGGATTACAAAAGATCAGCGTACCCTTGTTTTCGCCATTCTAAGCGCGCTTACTGCTACCGAAGCAAATCTTGAGCAAGTGCATTCAGACGCCAAAAAACTTGTACAGATGAGTGATACTCAGCTGCTCGACCCTGCTACCATTCCTTTGCTCGACGATCTTGTCGCACATGCAAACAATGCCTATGCAGGAACGACGAGCATAAACACAAACGTCCATCAGAATGGAACGCTCTGGATTAATGCTGCTATACAATCACTGGCATCACTACAACTAAGACCCTATAAAGCACAGTAGGAGAAAAACTCATCATGCGTATCGTTTCTTTACTGGCAAGCGCAACCGAAATGATTGCCGCACTTGGCTGCTTAGATTCACTTGTTGGGCGTTCACACGAGTGCGACTATCCTGCACAAGTCTTGCAATTGCCGCTTGTCAGCACGGTACAGATTAATACCGAGACCAGCAGTAGTGAGATTGATGCTCAGATCAAGCAACTTGCTCATGCGAAAGAGCTAGAGCAACAAAATGCGCTCAAGGCTCTCAGCATCTATCATATTGACGTTGAACTTTTGCGAGAACTACGACCAGATGTAGTTTTCACGCAGACGCAGTGCGAGGTCTGCGCGGTAAGCGAACGCGACGTAACAGAGGCCCTGCAACAGCTTACAGGTTTGCGTCCAACCATCGTTTCCCTCTCACCTTACCGTCTCGCCGATGTATGGGAGGATGTCGTACGCGTAGGAAAAGCATTAGGGCGACAGGAACAAGCAGAGACGCTGGTGCGACAGTACCAGCAGAGATTAGAACAATTACAGCAACAAAGCAAAGCTATTAATAGAGGAAAGCCACGTGTTGCCGTTCTGGAATGGCTTGACCCGCTCATGGCTGCGGGTAATTGGACACCCGAACTTGTAATCTATGCCGGTGGCGAAAGCGTTTTTGGGAACGTCGGAGAGCATTCGCCGTGGCTAACATGGGAAGAATTGCATACGGCAAATCCTGATGTCATCGTGCTCTCGCCTTGTGGCTTCTCGCTTGAACGTACAATGGTTGATGTTCCACTATTACAGAAAAATCCCATATGGCAGACGTTGCAAGCAGTACAAAACGGGCGCGTTTATGCGATTGATGGCAATTATTACCTCAATCGTTCAGGACCACGGCTCGTAGAGTCGACAGAATTGCTAGCGAGTGCGATTTGGGAAGAGCAGTCTCTACCAGTCGATAAGCAGGCATGGAGACGTATTTGATGTAGGAATATTCATTGATGCATGATATCCTGCACAATCTCTTTAGCAGCTCGTGCGCCCTCTCGAGCTGCGCCTTCCATAAAGCCCTGATATTCGACCGAGCAGTGCTCGCCAGCGAAATGGATAGGCCCCTGTTGCGCACGTTCATAGCCAGCGAATTGCGTATATTGCCCAACACGCCAACAAGCATAACTGCCTAGCAGATTTGGGTCGCCAGTAGGGTAGCTTAGAGCGGCACGACCGTTATAGTGTGCGCTAATACCTGGAAAGACACGTTCCAGTTGTTGCAGAGCTTCCTGAGCATAGTGCTGAATATCTTCCGACGAGTCAACGACGGTAGAGTACGCTGTCTTTGGAGTATAGGCCGCACCTCTATGCCCGCTTGTATAATCCACAAGCATGCCGCTTGTTCCAGGTTGACCAAGAGATGTGTCCCAGAGCGTCTGAATGTCCAGGTCAGTGATGATAAAGCCACCCGACGGGCGAGGCCAGGGACCGTCCTGGTACCAGTAGGGTGTGTCGAATTGCAGGAAGAGTTTAGAGATGGTACCATAGCCAAGTTGCTCGATGGCGGCTTGTTTCAAAGAGTCAAACCCGGCTTTTTGATACTTGACGTGACGCAGTGTGCTGAAAGGGAGGGCGAGAATCGCATGATCGCAGCGCACCTCCAACGTGCCATTTGCGGTTGCGAATGTCAGGGTCAGCAAAGAGTCCTCATTTCGTTCGAGTGCCACGAGTCGATGATTCAGGTTAACGGAGCCTTCTGGAAGAGCCTGTGCGATTGCCTGCGGTAATCGTTCGTTTCCACCCGCGATTTTCTGACTTCCTTGCATTGGTGAAGCTGTTGTCGAACCGCTCGTTTGCTCCTGAGAACCAAACATGTAGAGCAGGTTAAGCGAGCTTTGCTCTCTTGTGTCCAGGCCATAGAAGCCTCTACAGCCACTATCAAGCATACGTCCTACCGGCTCGTTGTGTCCACCCTTGATATATTGCTCAATCCAATCGTATACACTGAGATGATCGAGCCGAAAACCTTCCTGGGTAAAGTGCGTGTGAGTTGTAGGAAAGCCGACCGCTTGCATCTGTTGTTGCAGAATCGGCATGATCGCTTGAAAGTCCTGCATCAGTTCGCCCGCGCTGTAGTAGCGACCCAGGAAATACATGACGTTTTGGGTCAGGTCTGCTCGCCCTAAATCAAGAGTCTTGAGGCTGAAGCGCTGAATAAGCTGGTGTATCGTCTCATGATCGCCGTCGATGAATTCACCGCACCACTCACTTACCATATTCTCGGCCCAGGTCGTGGTGTCCGAGTGCATGCGTCCGCCAATGCGGTTAGACGCTTCATAGACGCAACACGAAAGGCCAGCGTCCTGTAGGGTAAGAGCTGCGTTAAGTCCCGCAATTCCTGCTCCTATAATAGCAATTTGAGGCATACACTTCTCCTGATCTAGTTGTGACTCTTCACTGCTTCATAGCCTCACATACAAATAGAGACACGGATGGTCCGTGTCTCTATTTGTATGTACGTTTCTAGCGATTCACTTTAGGAGCGAGTGCCCAGAAGAGCAGGGCGGCCATCACCAGGAAGCCGAGAATCATCAACACCATGACCGGTCCAACAACATTAGAGGCATCCCATTGAAAGAGGGCGGCTCCCGCAAGGTAGAGGACCCAGAGCAGTCCCAATCCAGGAACAATAAGCAACCAGTTGAAGCGCGCGTTGCGCGTGGCGAAACGTGAGGGTTGTCGCTCACGCACCACGTAATCTTCATCGAGCGGTTCCATAAAATAATACCTTCCTCATTTTTACAGAGTATGCCGTGCACATATGGAAAGCTGCACACGATGTCCTCTTCATATATTATAAGAGCAAAACGAGTTTTTTACGTTGAAAAGAGAGAGCCACCTACAGAGTAGGTAGCCTTCCCAGCGTTATTGCTATTATAGTCCTTGCCTTGCTCTAATGCAACCGCCCGCGACTAGCATGAAATAAAAAAACGGCCCCAAACGGCCTAGGCGACAGAAGACTGGACAGGAGTCGACCAGTCAGTTGTATCGGAACACAGTAACGGGTCTTGAGCGGGTGCGGCAGAGAGGTTGACGGTTGGAAGAGGACGAAGCTTGTTGAGGTAACGACGCAACTCAAAAGCGTTTACGGAATACATTGCGCCATCTACGGCTGCATCTATATGTCCCTCAGCGATAGCACTACAAACATCAGCAAGAGTGGGGAAACGGCTAGACATGAGACACCTCCCTACAGAATACGGGGCACACTTTCCGTGTTACCAGGAGTGTAAGTTATTTCACAACTCTACTTTTTACACGGACAAGCATACATCCAGGTTTCGATATGTTCCACAAGGGAAAACATGGGAAAGCTGAGTTTATTTCGTCGCCCGACACGATTTCGTGTCGTTACTCTTCCTCCTCTTCGTCACTCTTATTTGGATCATCCAGTATGGCATCGTCGTCAAGCAAACCCGCCATAGGTTCAATATACATCATTCGGCGGATGAGGTCAACCTGTTTCACAACATCTTTGATCGCTGGCAAAAGAATCGGTTGCTTATTCTCGCCTTTGACGACATACACATCATTGCTACCCGTCTCCATAATCTCTATAATCGTCCCTATGTCATTTCCGTTGAGCGTTGCCACACGTAATCCAAGAATGTCGTGCTGGTAGTAGGAATCCTGTGGAAGTTGGGCAAGTTTATCGAGAGGAATGGAGAGGTCGAAGTTGCGTAGAGTTTCAGCCGTGTTCGCATCATCTATACCCGCGAACTTTACAATGAGCATATCGCCTTTATAGGGACGAACGGCGGTAATTCTACGTGAGACATGGTCGGGTCCAACAAAAATTTTATCCAGTTGCGCGAAACGGTTTGGAATATCGGAGAGCGAGAATACCTTCAACTCGCCTCGAATACCAAAAGGGGCCACTATTTTGCCGATAGTAGCCCATTCTATGTTATTTGAATCTGGCATAGGAACCTCTGTAGAAGAAAGAATACCCGTTATAAGGACAGAGCGTTACCTGAAACGAGCGACATGAATAATAGAGATACATATCTTCTACTACAAAATCTCTAAAGAGGTATGACGCCCTTCACGCGCACCACCGGCGCGCAATAGTGCTCGCATCGCTTTAGCAACGCGCCCTTGCCGACCAATCACCTTGCCGAAATCGTCAGGGGCGACATGCAGTTCTAGCACCAACGCATTGCGATCATTGCGAACCTCGCGCACCTGTACGGCAGAGGGTTCGTCTACCAAAGATTGTGCAATGTACTCGACTAGCTGACGCATATCTTACTTCTCTCTTACGTTACGCCTCAGTTGTTGTTGGCGTGGAAACAGGTGCGGCTGGAGTTGTTGGTGCAGGAACAGTCGCGGCCGGAGTTGTAGCAGTCGTCTTTGCTTGCGTGAACTGGTCCCTGATACCAGAACGCCTGAGAAGAGACTCTACAGCTTCTGTAGGTTGCGCACCATTTTTCAACCAGCTAAGAGCTTTCTCAGCATCGATATGAATAGCAGATGGCTCGACACGAGGATTGTACCAGCCAATATTTTCGATAATGCGACCGTCACGCGAGAAACGTGAGTCGGCGATTACTACGCGATAGCTCGGCGCTTTCTTCTTGCCCGTGCGTTTTAAACGAATTTTGACAGTCATGCGTTCTTTATCTTCCCTCTTCCCCACTTGCTGGGGTCTATATTTTCGTGGCGTTCGAGAGGAGTGCATACAACAAATTACAGCGACCCCAAACTACGGCCCAAATAGGATAGCACGAAGCCTATATTTTGTCAATCTTTACGCAACGAAAAACGAAGAGAAAACTTAGAGTTTGACATGTCTCTATCTCATGCTGTACTCTGATACAAGAGTCAATAGTTAAACAGAGCGGCGGGTAACAACGACGTTATCCGCCGCATCTCGTTGCAATGAAGCCCTTTATTATTCCGACAACGCATCCGTCGGTATTCAACGCTGCCATTCACGGAGTACAACACATATGACTATTCAAGAAAGAAAGTCTATTCCTGCACCAGAGGTAGAGGCTCGTTTACCTATTCCACAGCAAAATTTGCGCGTTCCAGGACCAACTCCGGTACCTCCCGAAGTTATGCAGGCGCAGGCACAGCAGATGATTAATCATCGCGGCCCAGAATTTGCCGCGATTGTTAAGCGCGTCTCGCTACGCTTGCAATACTTCTTCCAAACCACCTCACCGGTCATGACCTTTCCCGCCGTTGGCACAGGCGGTCAGGAAAGTGCCGTTGTCAACTTATTCTCCCCCGGCGAGCACGTCGTCGCCATCACGATTGGCAACTTCGGCGAACGTATCGCGAAGATTGCCGAAGCCTATAGCCTCAATGTGACACGTATCGAGTTCGCATGGGGACAAGCAGCCGATCCCAATGTTGTCGAGGAACGGTTGAAAGCCTTGCCACCATTTCGCGGCGTGTTGATGACACATAACGAGACATCCACCGGCGTCACAAACGATGTGCAGACACTCTCCGCACTCGTTCGTGGTATCAATCCCGACGCGCTCATCGTGGTCGACGCCGTAAGCTCATTGAGCGCGATTCCTCTGGACATGGATGCATGGGATATCGACGTGGTGTTCACAGGCTCACAGAAGGGCTGGATGACACCGCCAGGAGTGATGATGCTGGCTGCTAGCCCGCGCGCGCTTGAAGCATCGAAAACCGCAAAGTTGCCCCGTTTCTACTTCAATTGGAAGTCCACGCTCAAGAGCTTAGAAGCGTGGCAACATCCAGTAACCTCGCCCGTTTCGCTGTTCTACGCGCTCGATGTTGCACTGGAACTGATGCTGACTGAGGGGCGCGAAGCCATTATTGAGCGTCATACACACGCCGGAGCCTATGTACGTCAGCGCGCGAAGGATATGGGACTCACGTTGCTTGCCGTCGATCCTGAACGCGCCTCGAACACGGTAACAGCGATTATGATGCCCGAAGGTATAGAGTTCAAGGCATTCAACAAGAAGCTGCGCGAGCAAGACGCCGTGGTGATCGCAAGTGGCCAAGACCACATGGCGGGCAAAATCTTCCGTGTTGGACATCTCGGCTTCTTTACACAACAAGACCTTGAGCAGGCAATGAACGCAGTCGAGACACGTCTGCACGAACTTGGCTTTAAGGGCTAGGACAGAGGAGGAAGACATGGCAGAGGCGCAAAGCGAACAACTTAAAATTTTGATTGCCGACCGTGTGGCGCAGGAGGGCATCGACCTTCTGCGTACACAGTTGCCTACGGCGCAGATTGACGAGCGCCCTGGCTTAAAACCGGAACAGCTCAAGGCAATTATTGCGGACTACACGGCACTGGTAGTGCGGAGCGAAACAAAGGTCACAGGCGATGTGCTGGCGGAAGCGACAAAGATGAAGATTGTGGGTCGTGCAGGTGTTGGCGTCGACAACATCGACACTGACGCGGCAACACGTCACGGCATCATCGTTGTCAACTCACCTACAGGCAATATCGTTGCGGCTGCCGAGCATTCTGTAGCGATGTTGATGGCGTTAGCGCGTCATATTCCCGAAGCCAACGCAAGCATGAAGTCGGGCAAGTGGGAAAAGAGTAAGTTTCTGGGCGTCGAGGTGCGTAATAAAACGCTCGGCATTATCGGCCTCGGCAAGGTGGGTACCGAAGTTGCGCGCCGTGCGCAGGGCCTGGAAATGCAGATACTGGCCTTTGATCCCTTTGTCTCGGCAGAGCAGGCGCGCAAACTAAACGTGACAATGCTGAGTTTCGACGAGGTACTTCAGCAAGCGGATTTCATCACGCTCCATACCTCGCTTACAAGTGGTCCCAACGGCACACGTGGCCTTATCAGTGTGCGCGAACTGGCCTTGATGAAACCACATGCGCGCCTGATTAACTGCGCGCGTGGTGGCCTGATCGATGAAGAGGCTCTGCTGAATGCTCTCAACGAGAATACTCTTGCTGGCGTCGCGCTCGACGTGTTCAGTCAGGAGCCAATAAAAGATGATGCGATCTTAAAGCAACTCCTGGCACACGAGCGCGTCATCGCAACACCACATCTTGGCGCATCGACGGAAGAGGCGCAGGTTGGCGTGGCGATTGACGTAGCCGAACAAATCGTGTCAGTCGTTCAAGGTGGTTTTCCACGTGCCGCCGTCAATGCACCACTCATACTGCCAGAGACATTGAAGGTTCTACAACCTTATATGCGACTGGTTGAGCAGATGGGACGCTTATACACACAACTACAACCCGGAGCACTAAGTAAAGTTGAGCTGTCTTGTAGTGGCGAAATCGCGAATTATGACCTGCGTCCACTGCAAGCCGCGCTGGTCAAGGGATTGTTAGAGTCGGTTTCGGACGCCCATGTCAACATGATTAACGCACAGGTGTTGGCAAAACAATGGGGATTAGAAATCGTCGAGCAGAAATCTACCACAGCTACTGAATTCGCGAACTCGGTGACATTGCGTATACAGCACAATAATGGCGATACATCGTCTCTCGTTGGAAAGCACACTGGTTATACAGAGCCAGAGGATGAGTATATCGAGGTGCTTGGTGGTACGGTCATACATGGCGAGGCTCGTGTGACGCGTGTTGGTCGCTATGGAACCGAATTTGTGCCGGAAGGCTATATCCTTTTCTGCCGTAACCTCGATCAACCGGGTATGATCGGGCGTGTCGGAACATCGCTAGGCAAAGCGGGCGTCAACATTCGCCATATGGACGTAGGTCCAATTGTTCGCTCACCACGCCCACGGGATCAGAAGAAGCAAATGTCTGATACAGCGTTGATGGTTATTTCCGTCGATGAGCCTATTCCAGATTGGGCAATCGAGGAGATTAGCAAAGAGGGCGATATCTTCGGCGTCACTGTCGTGAAATTGTAGAGGCTTCATAAAATAGGTCAGTAAGAGGGAGACAAGCATCTTTGCAAAGATGCTTGTCTCCCTCTTTTATCAGTGACTATATTTGCTTGAAAGCGAACGATATTTCGCATTAATGGTACGTTTGACGATAGAGGTTCCAACCCAGTATATTCCGAGTAGAAGCACAATTCCGAGAATAGTTACCAACGTGTATCTTTGCATCAAGTGGAGCGCGATTTTCCAGCGTGGACCGAGCATCCAACCGATAATAGGTAAAACGATGCACCAGATCAGTGAACCTGATGATGCCGCCAGCAAGAACCTTTTGAAATTCATGTGTGCAATGCCAGCCGGGAAACACGCGAATGGACGCACAAACGGCGTCATACGCGATAAGAAGATCATCCAGTAGCCGGATTTCTGAAACCAGCTATCCATGATGCCTATTCTTTGCTCGTTCACATGAAAAAATCTCGCAAGACGTAATACAAGCTTTCGCCCTCCTCGCATACCAACCCAGTACGCACAGCATGCACCGGCAATACTTCCCACAAGGGCTGAAATTATGAGCAACTCTATATTGAGATAGCCAAGTGCAGACATCGCTCCCAGAAGGAGTAGCAACGTATTGTTGGTCACGGGAAATCCAGTGCTCTCTAGTAGCAGGAATGCCACGAGCAGGTATATCAGGATTGGGCTTATATGTAAGAACGCATGCATAATGGGATGCACAACAGCAACCTCCTCCCCATGCATAACAGTATATATTTTTTATACTTTTTTGACATAATCTTCACTTCTCTCGTTCCATTATAATAGACGTATAGAACTCCTCCTTGGTTGCATGTGACGCCAGAGTGG
Source organism: uncultured Ktedonobacteraceae bacterium (assembly GCA_964247355.1). Classification (GTDB taxonomy): domain Bacteria; phylum Chloroflexota; class Ktedonobacteria; order Ktedonobacterales; family Ktedonobacteraceae; genus JBBQVS01. Next base: position 12,561 of record CAXTUE010000051.1, read on the forward strand.
GCTATAGCGTTGTGAACAGTGCAACAATACTAAAAGATAAAGCGTAGACACAGTGACGGAACATCAAAAGAGAAGAGAAGAGAGAGAGTTATGGCAACGACTACAGAACCGATTCCTAAGCAAGAGTCATTAAAACCAAGCAGGAGACAAGCACGCTACGCCTTTGCTGTGCTACTCATCATTAACATTCTCAACTATGCCGACCGTTTTGTGCTCTCGGCAGTCTTGCCGAAGATCAAAGTGGACCTGGGACTGAGTGATACACAATTAGGACTTCTATCCTCGGCATTTCTGCTCGTGTATGCACTTACAACACTTCCATTAGGTGTATGGGCCGATAGAAGCCCACGTAAAAATATTATCGCGCTCTGTGTTGGAATATGGAGTGTCGCAACAACATTGGCTGGTTTCACAACAAACTTTGTTCAACTGTTCATCACACGTACTGTGCTCGGTATTGGCGAAGCTGGCTATGCACCGGCAACACTTTCACTGCTTGGAGACTATTTCTCCAAAGAACATCGAGGGCGCATACTGTCCCTCTATTCGATTGGAAACCTGATTGGAACCGCATTTGGCCTCGTTATGGGCGGACTGGTTGCCGACTATTTTGGCTGGCACTGGGCTTTCTTCATTGTTGGTCTCCCTGGGCTAATTACTGCTTTCCTCATCTGGCGCGCGGTTGAGCCTCGACGCGGTGTGTATGAGAGCGAAGAAGGAGATGATGCAGGTTCGACACATGGAGGTTTAGGAAAGGACTTCTGGGGGGCCGTTAGACACCTCTTCCGCATTCCAACCTACTGGGTCTTGCTAGGTGCGTTCATTTTTAGCTTCTTCACCATCGGAAGTGCATCCACCTGGATACCAACCTACTTCACAAAAGCATTTTCCTTGACGCTTAGCCAAGCTACGTCAATTTCTGGTGGCGTGTTAGCAGGCGGCAGTCTTATCGGCACTCTAGCAGGAGGCTGGCTTGCGGACTTATTGCAACGACGACGAGCACAAGGCCGCATGATCGTTGTCACGCTCTCCTTCTTAATCGGAGCACCGCTTACATGGTTGGCACTATCACTGCACACACTGATACCATTTATCGCCGTTTTCTCACTGGCAATCATTTGCCTTTCACTCTGTCTGGGAC
>CAXTUE010000052.1:0-208 GCA_964247355.1 uncultured Ktedonobacteraceae bacterium
TGACGCTCAAGGGTCTCGCCTTCGATAAAGTCCATGACAAGATACCAGTGTTTTGCATCCATAAAGTAATCATGCAGCTTTGGTAAGCCTGGATGATGAAGGTCAGAAAGAACCTGGACTTCACGATTAAAGGATGCAGTCGTATCTAGTATCTCTTGTTGTTGCAATCCGGTCAGGCTAATCTCTTTTATTGCTACTATTTTGTTTT
>CAXTUE010000052.1:252-11540 GCA_964247355.1 uncultured Ktedonobacteraceae bacterium
GCTTATAGGAGGCTTCGACGACGAGATTTGCAACCGTAGAATGCATCTCAGAAGGTTTCAACGTTATCAAAAGATAATGACAAGTGTTACACATAATAGCATCAGTGCTGTTCTGCGCCCCGCAGTGTTGGCAAAACATGTTTATCCCGCTCTATAGTAGCTAAGTTTTTCCATAGGTTTTCCCATATGATAACACTTCCTGTCTACTTCATTATCCCACTACATTTTTTAATTATATATACTAAGACGCACGGTTACAAGAAAAGTTTAATTTTGTGACCTACAAAGGCTATGCTATTTACACTGCTTGCCAGACTTGAATAGTGCGGTCAACGCCAGTCGATGCGATGCGGCTACTATCGGGCGACCATGCAACGCTAGTGACGTAGCCAACATGCCCATGATAGACAAAGCTTGAAGCTTTGGTTACCATACTCCATAGCTCTACTGTTTTGTCGTTGCCGCCAGATGCAACATGTTTTCCGTTTGGTGCCCACGCGACACAGTTTTTCATGCCTTTTCTGCGTACACCATATGAATATGCGGTTGTTCCAGTTAAGGCGTCTCGAAGAAGTACCCAGTGGTCGCTACTCGCGGAGGCAATATATTTGCCATCGGGCGACCACGCCAGACCATTGATGCGTCCATCGTGCCCGCCCATTTTCACTACATCGCGTTGAGATGAGAGCAGGGAGGTAAGTGTGTTGAGCAGCGACTTCTTTGGTGACTCTTTGATCGGATACCATACATATATCGAGCGGTCTTCGCCTGCGGAGGCAATGCGTCTGCCATCAGGCGACCATGCGACGGCATGTACGGCCTCAGTATGATTGCGAAATATAGAGGCATTCGCGCCCTGCAAGCTATTCCAGATATGCACCGTTTTATCAGCACCTGCCGAGGCAATCTGCGAGGGTAGACTCCCTCCGTAGGCGGAAAGTACAGGCGACCATGCAAGGGCATTGACTGGTCCATTGTGGCCTGTATAGGTAACGAGTGTCGTCCCCGCGAGTGCATTCCATATGCGAGCAGTTCCATCGTCACTCGCTGAGACAAGTTTTGTACTGTCGGGCGACCATGCAAGAGCATTCACCCTGTCTCGATGTTCTTTGTATGTCGCTAGTTGCTTGCCACTATTTGCGTCCCAGACATGGACCGTTTTGTCATAGCTCGCGGACGCAAGCCATTTGCCATTGGGCGACCATGCAAGTGAGGTGACGCGACTACTATGTCCAATGCAAGCGAAAAGCATATTGGACATGGGAGGTATGTGTGGAGCAGCAATGTTTTTCGCAGGCTTTACAGGAGGTTTTGGCGTCGTTAGAGGTGTTTGTTGAACTCCTGGGAGAGGAGTATGCAAAGCGTATACCGATCCTTGTCGATAGTGAGTCAGAATATGTTGTAGTTCTTGTTGTACCGCAGATATATTTACAGGCCGTTTGGCACTATCTACACTGACCATTGCGGCGAGTAAAGGGCCGAGTGCTGGTGCATTTTTGAGCGTAACTGGTGAGAAGGTAAATGGCGCATCGGATGGATCATGGCCTGTGACGAGCTGGTGCAGTGTGGCACCGAGACTATAGATATCGGCACGAGCTGTTGTTTGTGACTTGCCATATTGTTCGGGAGCGGCATAACCGGTTGAACCGAGCGCAGTTGTGTCCTTGCTTTGCCCGGGTTTAAAGTGGCGCGCAATGCCAAAATCAATCAAATACAAATGGCCCGCGAGGGTAAGCATGATATTGGCCGGTTTCAGGTCGCGAAAGATGATTGGAGGCTGGCGTGAGTGCAGGTAGTCGAGTACGTCGCAGAGTTGTATTCCAATTGTGAGTGTTTTTTCGAGCGGGAGGAGGGCGTTGCCGAGGTCGGAGAGTTGTTCTTCCAGCGTCTTGCCGTCGATAAAATCCATCACAAGATAGGAGCGTCCATTGTCCATAAACTGCTTATAGATACGTGGCAGATTGGGATGTATGAGGCCAGCAAGCATAAGTGCTTCACGTTTAAACGATTGTGTAGCCTCAAGCAATTCCGATGTATCCATAGTGCTCTGGCTCATCTCTTTGATTGCCACGACCCGATTGCCAAACTGTGTATCTGCCGCTTTATAGACCGCTCCAAAGCCACCCCGTCCAACCTGTGCCAGGACCATATAGCGTTGCTTCAGCATATGCTTCTGTGAGAGCAGGCCTGTAAGCGTGGGGGAAGATGCTGTTGCATGTGTTATAGAAGTATGCATGAGTTGGCCACATACCTTACAAAAGGTTGCATGTACCCGATTCGCCGCGCCGCACGTGTCACAAAAGAGGTAAGGTGGAACAGTCATACCAGCATCCTTTTTTCAACAAACATTTGTTCTTATTGCCATTCTACAGTAGTATATCTCTTAGTCATTGTCAAGGTCTTAAAGAAGGCATTGTCGAAAACGTGACAACGTGTTATGCTACCTGTGATAAAGAAAAATAGAGCTCTTATTGCTCCATATATTCATCAGCAGTCCGAGCAGTATGTATTTTCGACAAGGGAGGTATATTTTCTATGGCAACTACTGAAGCAGAGAAACCAATGTGTCCTGTATGTCATCAGAACGATATGGTTATGACGATGGAGGCTGCGTATGAGTCAGGCGTACAGCGTGCTGCGCCACCCGATATGCCGACAAAAAACATAACAATGATGCCGTATATCATTGCGTGTGGTGTTCTCGTCGGTATTTTCATCTTTCTTATCATTGTGCTTATCGGAGGGCTAGAGGCAAATCTGAATTCGACCTGGATGATTGTGCTTGTTGGCCTGACATTCCTGAGTATTGTAACCGCGCTTGTCATCTCCTATAACGCCTTCCAGCGCGTGGTCAAGGGCGACGCCGAGGCGACGGAACGTTTTCCCGCATGGGACCGTGCTACGGCGGCCTGGAACAAGCTTCGTTATTGCAAACGCGATGACGTGGTGTTTGATCCAGAAGTAAGTAAAGTGGTCTCAAACGAGGCGGTTGCAGCGATTCGCTCGATGGAGGAAGGCACCGCAGAAAAGGTCGCTTCTGCACTTACCAAAAAGTAGAGGTTAAGCAGGCAAAAATCGCGTCGCTAGAATTGGTGGCGCGATTTTTGCCTGCTTAACTTTTAACCACCGCTCATGATATTTTCGTCTGACGGACGGCGACGCGGCCAATCGACTTTCGTTTCGTCGGTGAAGAGTGTGCCAGCGTTGGCTTCTTCCTCTTCCTGTCGCCTGTCGGCCTCGGCATACAGGTTGAGTGCTGCTCTTGCTGCGTCAAAGGTGAACGTATTATTGAGTTCCGGGTTATTGGCAACGGCTTCAAATTGGGCGGCGAGATTGCGAATGGCTTCCGCTTCCTTGATCGTTCCATCTTGCACCTTAGCGTATGCTTTGCGTAGCGTCTCTTCTTTTAGCCCTTTAGGAAGCTGAGGACTTGCTGCTGCTTTCTGAGGTGCTACGGGTTGCCGAGGTTGCTGTGTTTGTACTGCTACAGGTTGAGAAGCAGGCGGAGGTTTGGGCGTGGGAGATTGAGGCATAGCGGTGGCTACGTTTCTCGGTACCACTGGCTCCGTCGTTTCGTCCAATGCCGAACTTCTGTGAGGAGCGAGAGAAATATCGTAGAGACGGACCTCGTTCACCAGAACACCCCATTGCACGGCACGGTCCCGCACACGTTGCAGGACCTGATCGTTGACCTGTTCCCAGCGCGCTTCACCTTCGGACAGTGGAATAACACTGCCGTGTGTTAGTCGCATGTGCATGCCTTGCGGCCATGAGATGAAATCTTCTGGCGTGAACGTTTTAGCGACTGCTTGTATCGAGGCTATGAAGTAGTCTTGTAGACTTGTTTCCCAATCCTTCACGTTTGTTGCGAGATAGGCATCCTCTGGCTGTAACTGGTAGTTGATACTGCCACGCAGGGCGACATCCTCGTCGCGTGTCATTTGTATATGTTGTACAGGTGTTTTCCAGCTTATTTCAGCCGTATTCAAGTGGTGCGAAACTTGTTCCCACGGTAACAGGATATTAAAGCCTGGGTAGAGTGTACGTTTGTATTTTCCGAATGAACGCACAATGTCAACATACTCTTCTGTTACTGGATGAATATAGCGTCGTGCAAGAAAAATAGAGAGGCCAACGAAGAGAAGCAAGACAATGATGCCCGTGACGGGTCCATAGAGGGCAAAACAGCCGACAAGCATAAAAAGAAAGAAGCCTAAGAGTGTGTAGATTGCCCACAAGCCATTTGTCGTACCAGCATAGTAAATGGCGACACCTTGTGCCAAAGCGATAGCGAGAATAATAATGGCAAGGGGTATAACCGTTTGTGGAGGCAGTTTGGCGTGTCCAGTTGCTACAAGTGGTAATACGATAAGACTGGTAAGTCCTGCGAAGAGCAGTGGTGCCAGAATAAATGAAGAATAATATCCTAACTGGCTCATAAGCGTAGCACGCGTAGACGGGGCTTCGCTTTCATCCAGACGTGGATCGTTTGCCTCTAAATGTAGTGAGCTGGAAGCACTTGGAACTGTTGGAAACTCCTGTTCTTGTTGAATTTGCGGGATATCTGTTTCCTCGTCAGATGGCTCCCAGGGCACGTCTGGCGGAACCTCACTAATATTGTACGCTGGAGGACCTTGCCAGGTAGAGCCTGAGTCTTTCCTGTCTAAAGGCATGGGTGCGTATACCTTCCTCTCATCTTCTCTTCGTTAGACGTGAAGCTTCTTTTTACTGCCGCACGAACCACAACTCCCCTGTGTGCTACAACCTCCACCGCCACACGAACAGCCACCGCCACTCCCACATGAACCACAGCCTCCCCCATTCGTAATACCGCAACTTCCACAACCCCCTGCTTTACTTTTTTCTGTTCCTACCATTGCTGGCGAGTTTACCGGTATTTGAATGATTGCTCCGCTTTCAAGCATGACATCAACTGAGTCTTTAGGCACGTTGACCGAAACGACTTTACCAGGACCACTGGGCGTTGGCAGCATGGCGCCAAGCTGTGGCATTTGCTGTTTGGCCTGGATGTAGTTATCGTTCTCATATGAAAGGCAACACAGGAGCCGTCCACATATGCCTGATATCTTTGAGGGGTTAAGCGGCAGTCCCTGTTCCTTTGCCATTTTAATCGAGACAACGCCAAAGTCAGTGATCCAGGAACTGCAGCAGAGTGTTTTGCCGCATGGTCCCACGCCTCCCTGTTGTTTCGCCTGATCGCGGGCACCGATTTGACGAAGTTCGATACGTGTGCGAAAGGTTGCCGCGAGATCGCGGACAAGCGCACGAAAGTCGACACGCTCCTCTGCCGTGAAGTAAAAGGTCAAGCGGCTTCCATCGAACGTGTATTCAGCCTCGACAAGCTTCATTGGCAATTTATGCTGCACCACGCGCTCGCCACAACGCACAAGAGCCTCTTTCTCCTTACTTTTGAAGGAGAGCATCATGCGTAATTCGTCTTCGGTTGCCAGGCGCACAATGGGTTTGAGTGGGTCGCTGAGATCACTTTCTGCCAATTTTTTGGAGGCGATTACCACACGACCCGCCTCGGCACCACGCGTCGTCTCGACGATCACGTACTGACTTGTTGCATATGTCTGGCCTTGCGGATCAAAATGGTAGATACGGCCAGCAGGACGGAACCGAACGCCCGTTACAATCACGGTGTTTTCTGTGCTTGTTGCCAATGACATAGACACTCTTTTACTCTTTAATTGCTCTATACAGGTTTAATTTTATGCACCCTTTGGGCGATACACAATCTAGAGGACAAGTTAAAATGTTTCATGCATTCTGTAAACATTGTGAGACGCCAACAGGATGTAATAGAATTAGACCCCTACGAGCGTGTGCAACATCGTTGTTGCACATTGCTACCTGTAACAATTTACATTGCGTCGGTGAGGAGGATGGCCTCCGCGACCTCACGCATGGATTTGCGATTGTTCATGCTGGCGCGCTGAATCTTGCGGAATGCATCCGACTCAGACAAGCCCTGCTTCTCCATGAGTAGACCCTTCGCCCGTTCAACGATTTTGCGTGTCTCCAGTTGTTCGCTGAGTGTGCGTGTCTTCTCTTCAAGGGCACGAAACTCATTGTAGCGTGCGAGTGCGACCTCGATAGCGGGCGTGACCTCACTTTCGCGCAACGGTTTCACGATATAGTTGACAACTCCTGCTTCCTTAGCGCGTTCGACGAGTTGCATATCTCCGAAGGCTGTGAGCAACAACACTGGTGCAATTTTTTCTTGTGTGAGTGTTTCGGCGGCGGCAATGCCATCCATGTCGGGCATCCGAATATCCATGATTATCAGGTCTGGCCGTAGTTCACGGGCCAGATTGACAGCACTCAATCCGTCTCCTGCCTCGCCCACCACGAGGTAGCCCTGCTTGGTCAGCACATCTTTCAAGTCCATGCGCTGAATTGTCTCATCATCCGCAATAATAATACGTGTTGGCATCGTGTTCACCTCAAAGCCTTTGGTCTATCCCGACCAAGTAAATTACAAACAAGCCCTCTCTACGTATCAAGAGTATATCATACCCATTGGGATGAGTCGAGAGACAGCCGACACGTATTTGTAGTATAAACGGTGGAAAACACTTTTTGCACTGTTTATGCCACCTGTACCATAACCTCCTCGCTCATCATCTGTGTCAGCATACGAGTCTCACGTACGATTTTGGCGAGCTGTTCGGGTGTGATGGATTGACGACCGTCGCAGAGGGCATTGTTAGGGTCTTGATGGACCTCGATGATGAGGCCGTCTGCACCAGCAGCGATGCTTGCGCGCGACATGGTGGGCACAAGTTCGCGTTTGCCGGTGGCGTGACTGGGATCGACAAGAATGGGGAGATGGGTTAGTTCGTGGAGCAGGGGTACACAGGTGAGGTCGAGGACGTTGCGTGTTTGCTGATCGTAGCTACGAATGCCGCGTTCGCACAGGATAACATTCGGGTTGCCAGATGCGACAATGTATTCAGCAGCGAGCAACCATTCGTCAATCGTCGAAGAGAGTCCACGTTTGAGCAAGACGGGACGTTTCACGGCGTGGCGTCCGGCGGCCAGCAGTAGAGGGTAGTTTTGCATGTTGCGGCTACCGATTTGCAGAATGTCGGCGTGCTGGGCGACCGTGTCGACCAAATCCGGCTCCATGACCTCTGTGATAATTGGTAAACCTGTAACTCCTCGTGCCTCTGCTAGCAGATGGAGTCCCTCGATACCCAGGCCCTGGAACTGGTATGGCGAGGTACGTGGCTTGAAGGCTCCGCCGCGCAATATATGGGCACCTGCGTGTTTCACTGCAGAGGCTGTGTGCAGGAGTTGTTCTCGATTCTCGACAGCGCATGGACCCGCGATAATGACGGGCATTGCATTCCCGATTACTACCTGTTCGCAGTCATGGCCAGTGCCAACAAGTACATGGGAGTCTTCGGCCTTGAACGCACGACTCACCAGCTTGTAGGGCGTTTTGATACGTGTGATATGCTTTACGGCTGTTTGCTCGCTCAGTAGTGCCTGTGCTTCACGGTCAATATAGGAGCCATCAAGGACGATACATTCGTGTCCATCCATGATGGTGGTTGTAACGGGGTGCAAACTGCCAGTGACACGGCATACCTGTGTCATGAGTTGTGTACGTTCTTCGCTTGTGGCCTGGCTACGAATGGTGATAATCATGGGACAAATCCTCTTTTCTGTTGTGGGCGTCGAGGTCCACACTATTTTTGAGAAACAAAAAAGCAGAGGTTGTTTTCCTCTGCTTTCCCAGCACGCTGGTGGTCGTTGTCGCTCAGCCTAAAAAGGCCCACCATCATGCTGGGGGGCTAAACCAATAATAAAAGCTATTCTGTTGTACTGGTTGTTTATAACTGAGCATTTTATAATTCCGTGTACTTTCTCGACCGTATTTTTCCGGCCTCTATTTTGATTATAGAGACCTTCTGCAAATAAGTCAAGCGTAAATTTCAAAAATGGTTAAGTATGTACATAATGTCCGATAAAAGAGGACAATGTATATATATTCAAACCAGGGCGTTCCCCTTGCAGGCGCCCTGGTTTGAATATATTTGTTTCTATCGTTTTTTCTGGCGGCGTTGGCTGGTGCGATATTGCTGGTAGAGCGAATCGTCAGAACCTTTGACGCCTTGACGAACGGTTGGTGGTACGACGCGTTCCCCAGGTGTTGTAGTGCCTGTAGTTTTTGTTGATGACTGACCTGCACGTCTTCGGGCGGCAGTTGCACCGCCGAGGCTGCGAGGAATAAGATCGAAGCGTGCCAGAAGAACAAGGATAATGACGAGCGATGCCAAAAATACTATTGTTGAGGTGTTCACATGAAGTGTACCACCGAAAAGGTTGAACTGCGTGAGTTGTTTTTCCAGGCCGAGAGAGGTGAGTAAACGCTGCTCGTAGAGACCGAGAAAATCGGCGGCGATAAGATAGATGCCCATGCCGATGATGTAGCGTGTCTTAAACAGGCTGGGTGGCTTGGTAGGAGTCGATTTGGTGGCAGGAGTTGAGGTTGCAGTCTTGCTCTCGACGACGGGACTCTTGCTGGCTTTGGCGGGAACTGTGCCGATTGCTTCTATTGGTGTTTTTCCGCGTGTGGCACGAGCGAGACGTGCTTGAGTAACCTCGGCCTCTTTTGCTTCTTTTGTTGAAGAGTTCTCTTCGCTCTTTTTTACTGTAGAGAAGAAGCCGGGCAGCCTACGTATGGGTTTCTCGGTGGGAACAGGTGTAGGAACAACGAGGGGTTTTGGCTCTGTAATAGTTGCAGTGCTGGTTGTATGCTCGACCTCTACATTTTCTGAGATTGTGTCTGAGGGTGTGACGAGAACAGGCTTATTGCGTTGTGAGCGTGCTGTGCGTCTCGTGCGTTTACCACTAGAATATTCTTGACTCATGCTTGATCTCCCGGACGGTCTGGGTTGTACGAATTGAACGGGCTATTATTGTAAGGGTTTTCCTGATCAGGTTGAATATCTTTTGTAATCTGCGATTGAGCAGGAAATTCACTTTGAAATGTCACTGTACTCTCTGGTTCCACTTGTTGTGATGCGGGCTGATAGTAGGGCGGCAAGACATTCGAGTATGAAGATGGCGTCGCTGGTTGCACAGAGGGTAGAGACTGTGATGCGATGGATGGGGGTGGCTGTGCTGATTGCATGGCAGGTGCATCAACGGCGGCGAGACCCGCGCGTGCTATCTCATCGTCGCGTCCCGGCGCGTTTCCTCCACTTACACCAATTCCGCCAATGGTTGCACCGGCGGAGCGAATGGGCCAGCCGCCAGCCGCCATAATGAATTTTCCTTCGGTCATGGTTGCCATACTTGAGGCAAAGCCTGGAATGCCCGCTCCCCATTGTGCGACCGCATCAGTGGATTGGTTGAACATCACGGCGGTGCTGGCTTTCGCGATGCTGATGTTGCCGGTTGCCCAGCCATAGGGAGCCATCATGCGCTCAAAGAGGACGAGATGGCCTCCGGTATCAACAATTGCAATACTGACCGGACTACGTAGTTCTCGCGCGCGTTGTTTGCTGGCCTCCAGTATTTTTCGCGCTGTGTCGATAGACATACTCACGCCAGATTTACTCCTTCTTACGTGACGGTATTGAGTGGCGACCTTCGTGTGCTGAGTGGACCCCTGCTTTGCGCCTATTGTACATCATTTGGCATATTTGAGCAATGTGTCAGTGTTTACAACCGTGGCAAACTCTTGATGCAAGCTTGTCAATGAGATTTTGTGAATGTCGTCCGCAGAATAGTGTTTCTCGTCATACCCTGGCCGATCAAATGTAGCGGTTGCATCGGAAACGACGTAGGTATCGAAGCCGAAATTACCGGCCATGCGCGTTGTGGTTGAGACGCAATGATCGGTTGTCAAGCCTACAATCACCAGTGTACTAATCCCATTTTCGTGAAGACGTTCTTTCAAATCGGTCCCTATAAACGCGCTATTTACATGCTTCTGAATGACTGGTTCGTTCCCTTGTGGTTGGACTTCTTGCTTGAACGTGTGACCCTGATTGTCTGCGCCTAATGGTGAATGTGCCTCTAGCGAAATATGTTGTACATGAAAAATTGGGCGCTCCGTTTGCCGCCAAGCATTAAGGAGTTTTGCTATGTTTGTTTCCGCTTGAGGATTGTTTCTCTGTCCCCAAATGGGATCATCAAAGCCTTGTTGTACATCGATAATAACCAGAGCTGTTTTTTGGGGCAATGTTGACATAGTGTTATCCTTCATTGATATGATTCTTTACACAAGAGAAATGCGTTCTTTCATCCATATGAGATTATTATACTTCTCTTTGACTAATTGCTGGGCCATATCCCATTCTGATGTACTCAATTCTTCCTGAACAAATTGAGTATGTAGTGCGTTTTCAAAACCCATCACAAACGCTGTGCCAACCTGTTCTCTTGTGAGAGCGGAGTTGAAGGTGTGTAGCGGTGTTGTTTTTGTTTGGTAGAGAGCCAGTGCTTCGGCTCGTGCGGTTTCAGATGGGAAACGTAAGAATGAGAAGAATTCGCTGGAGCGATCGTCAAGGGGCAATGAGCCTTGTTGCAGTAGGGCATCATCCTTCCAGACCTGTGCGCTACCAATGAGCTTGAAGCCGTGTGCCGTCAAGTCGGCCTGTGTCGATGAGGCAAAACAGGCGGCAGATGGATTTTTGCTGACGTGTTCCTCGCTGAGTTCAGAGGCGATACCAAGTTGTTGTAGGGCCGCTTGCAGTCCTTGCGCGAGATAGGCATAGGCCGCGACAACGCCGGAAGGCACATTTTCGCGTTTGCCGATGACAAGGCTGTAGGTGAATTCGTCGCGATGATAGACGGCGCGTCCACCAGTTGGGCGTCGTACCAGCGCAACGCCCTGCTGCTGACATCGCTCTTGCTCGATTTCGCGCTCGACATTCTGGAAGCGACCGAGCGTGATGGAGGTTTGTGTCCAGCGAAATATACGGAGCGTGGGAGGAACGCGTCCTTGCAGATAGTGGGTCAGGATGGCCTCATCAATTGCCATGTTGAGGGCGGCATTCAATGGTTCTGTGTTGATGAAACGATATGTTGTTGACATTGCTTGATCCCTTCCGTAGTGATGCGCCCTTGTTCCTGCCACATGATGATTGACAGATTATTACGCCTGTTTCGCGCGGGCTAGTTTCCATTTTTCGCGTTGCGCCTCGCGTACCGACTCGGATGCTGGCATGTAGGTTGCTAGAAATTCGTCGCGAAATGCGCTATAGGTTCCGTTGAGAATGGAGGCGCGCAGTTCGGTGGCGAGA
>CAXTUE010000052.1:11564-13647 GCA_964247355.1 uncultured Ktedonobacteraceae bacterium
CGAATGTTGTGAATGCTGCCGAGACGATAGTAGAGTTGCTCTTCGGTGCGGGCGAGATGATGCACGTAGGCCGCGCTATAGTTACGGCATGTGTAGCAATCGCAACCGATCTCAACAGGGTTGTGCTCGGTACGGAAACGCGCACCTTTGATGCTGACACGTCCCTGACTTGTGAAGAGGCCACCGTGTCGCGCAACGCGTGTAGGCAGAACGCAATCGAACATATCCATGCCCAACCCAACGCCCATTACGAGGTCCTCCGGTGAACCAACGCCGAGCAGGTGACGGGGCTTGCTACGAGGGAGCGCGGGTGTGACGACGTTGAGCATGTCCCACATCATGGCCTTTGGTTCACCAACGGACAGGCCACCAATTGAGAGGCCAGGGAAGGGCATGTTGCCAATGATCTCCGCGCTCTGTCGACGTAGTTCAGGCTCGAAGGCTCCCTGTACGATGCCGAAGAGGGCCTGCGCCGGGTTGTGGCGTTCTTTCGCGAGCAAGGCGCGTTCTTCCCAGCGATGCGTTTGCTCCATTGCTTCCCGTGCCTCCAATGGGGCACAGGGATAGGGGGCGCAGATGTCGAGCGGCAGAATAATGTCCGCGCCCAATTCGGCCTCGATGCGCATGACGCTTTCGGGTGTAAGGGTGTGCGCGGAGCCGTCAAGATGTGATTTGAAGGTGACACCATCTTCACTTAACTTGCGTAGATGTCCTAGACTCCATACTTGGAAGCCGCCACTATCGGTCAGGATGGGGCCGTCCCAATGCATGAAAGAGTGTAGCCCGCCGAAGTCGGCGACCAGTTCGGAGCCGGGACGGAGCATCAGGTGATAGGTATTAGAAAGAATAATTTGCGCGCCCGCTCCACGAAGCTCTTCCGGCGAGACGCTTTTTACCGTTGCCTGTGTGCCAACGGGCATGAAGATGGGCGTTTGAATGGTGCCGTGAGGCGTCTGTATTGTGCCAGCACGTGCCCACGTATCAGAACACTCGGCGTCAATTGTAAATGAAAATGGTGGCATGTAGTTTCTTGTACTTTTATAATTCTGGCAACATTGCGCGGTTGCTTTACGCATTAATCGGATAGTGCTAATGGACGTATTGTCTCATTAGCGTCAAGTGGATACTCTACAACCAATATCTTGCCTCAACAAACTTAAAGGGTTATACTCAAAAGGTCTTGTGTACTCGAGCGAGCAAGAGTTTGATTATGAGGTATAGCACCGATGAATAAAGAAGATATCGAGAAATACCTGAGAATGTTGGGACAAGAGTTACTTAATAAACAAGTGATTGGTGAGGTCCTTCTGGTTGGTGGGGCAGTAATGCTACTAGAGGTTGGCAATCGAGAGGTCACGAAAGACATTGATGCGTACTTTGAGCCAAAGTATTCTGTGGCAATTCGTGAAGCGGTAATAACTATTGCACAGCGTGAAGGTCTGCCTGGAGATTGGCTAAATGACGGTGTAAAAGGTTTTTTCTACACGCAACCACCTCATAAAAGATGGGCAGAGTATCCAGGATTACGTGTGTATGTGGCATCATTAGATTATCTGTTAGTGATGAAAGTTGTTGCTGGACGACCTCAAGATATCGAAGATGCAAAAGCTTTGCTTACCGTATTGAAGATAACAGATATCCAGGAAGTATTTGAGCTTATTGCTAGATATACAAAACAGCAAAATGTGGAGCCACGAGTACAATACATTGTTGAAGAATTATTTGACGTATAACATCAAAAAGGAGGTAGAAAATGACTGAAGCTAAGTATTGGTGGCATAGACAAACCATTGCAGAAACGTTTGAGCGTATTCTTCAAGGGACAGGTCCGTGGGTCGCGATTGGTGATTTTTTAGATGATTGGCGGCGTTCCGCAGTAGAGGACCGCGCTGAGTTGGTAGAAACGTCAATTGCTGCTGCTTCTACACTCGAAATGCTACGCTGGGCAGCTTTTTGTGCCTCAATGGTTGAATATCTCTGCTGGCAGGATAACCTACCCTTTCCAGAGTGGACAGAGCAGGAGTGTTACATCTTACAAGAGCCATGGTTTATTTATGACGGATGGCGTTTACGTGCGTGGCAG
>CAXTUE010000053.1:0-7209 GCA_964247355.1 uncultured Ktedonobacteraceae bacterium
AGACGGATGTGATGAATGTGGTCCCTACAGGTGTTTATCTTGTGGTACCTTCTCTTTTGAAAAAACCTACTGCTGAAAGGACCAGGGCACGCGCAGACCTGTGTAAGAAGGTGTGGTTTGTGTAAAAACACAAGATAAAAGTACCAATTTTACTTGAGGTAAACAAGAAGATATTTCGGCTTTCTGCTGCTTCTGGCCAAGCTTCACGAGTTCTTCACTGGACTACACAATCTTCGTTGCTATGGTACCTTTTCTCTTAAATACAGTGTTTAGGGACAACAAACAGTTTAAGTGCAGTAAAGCACTTATTTGTAGTAAAAATATAGAATGCATTACGTGTATAACCAGAATGAGAGGTGGAAATGTCTACTGTTCAGTACTCTCTTACCAGACAAGAAGCACTCAGGGAGATTGTACGCGCGGAAAAGGAAGAGCGTGTTCCAACATTAGCGCATGCTGACCTGAGCAGAACAGATTTGCATAACGCTGATCTCAGTGGTGGTGATATACGAGAAGCGAATTTAGCGGATGCTAATTTGAGCAGAGCCTATATCTGCGGAGCCTATCTGTTGAAGGCGAACCTCAGTGGGGCGAATCTCAGTGGGGCGAATCTCAGTACAGCAATCATGATTGAAGTAAACTTGATTGGCGCGGATTTGCGAGGGGCAAACCTGCGTGGTGCAGACTTACGCACAACCAATTTATGTGGAGTAAACCTCAATGGTGCTGACTTGAAAGGAGCCTGTCTGATAGGGGCAAATCTGATGGGGGTGGACTTGCGCCGAGCGGACCTTACGGGGGCCAACCTGAGTGAAGCGAACTTGAGCAGGGCCAACCTTACTGGTGCGGATTTAAGCAGGGCCAATCTAAGCAAGGCGTTTTTGAGTCGCGCAGACCTCAGCACAGCTAATCTAAGTGAGGCCAAACTGGATGAAGCTAATCTAAGCAAAACCAAGCTGCCTCAGGCGAATCTAGCGCGAACACACCTCAATCTAGCGAATGCCAGCGAGACCGATTTCACTGGTGCATATCTTTGTGAAGCGCATATGGTTGGAATAAATCTGATTGAGGCAAATCTAAGTTTTGCTAATTTAAGTGGAGCGAAGCTAAAACAGGCGTATCTCTTCCAGGCGAACTTGACCGGTGCAAATCTCGTCAAAGCGGATTTGCGCAAGGCCAACTTGAAAGGTGTTGATTTGAGCAGTGCGAATCTGAGTAGGGCTAATCTCAGTGAAGCCAACCTCAGTGGGGCCAGTCTCAACTCAGCGTACCTGCGCTCGGCCAACTGCGTAGGAGCGATACTGCAAAACGCGGAACTGTTCGGAGCCACACTTACCAATGTCTCTTTCGCGGGTGCGGACATACAAGGTATACAAGCTCTACCTGCAGATTTAACAGGTGCCGGTGTTACCTCAGCTATTGTCGATGAGGCGACAGCACGGAGGCTGGGGTTTATTTCTGGTCTTGATGAGACAGGGAAATTTCCTGCATTTGGTTGGAAGTAAACTAACGAAATATGCTCAAGATTTTATTCTTTCCCAATATCTCAATAACAGGGGGCGTCATCCATGATTAATGTACAGGAGTTAGCTGTCTTTCTTCTTGTATTTGTTACGATTACAGGAACTGGTTTTATTGCTGTACGCTGGCGCTCTGGAAATCTCAACCGTTTGCAGGAATGGGGGTTAGCAGGACGACGTTTTGGTACCATCATTACGTGGTTGCTCCTTGGTGGTGATATTTATACGGCTCACGCATTCATTGCTGCTCCTGGGCTTGTTTTCAGTAAGGGAGCACTAGGCTTTTATGTGATTCCTTACCATATCATGGCTTATGTGTTTGCGTTCTTGTTTTTGCCCAGGTTTTGGACTGTGGCCCGGCATCGCGGCTACGTCACAGTGGCGGACTTCGTGCGTGAACGCTTCGAGAGTAGCACACTAGCTCTCCTTATCGCTCTCACTGGCATTCTTGCCATGATGTCCTACATTGCCCTGCAAATCTACGGAATTGAAGTTGTGCTTGCACAAACTGGCATTCCGGTCGAGCTATCGCTCTTTCTTGCTTTTGGAGTCCTTGCGGCATATACATTTGTAAGCGGTTTGCGTGCCCCTGCATTGATTGCCATCGTTAAAGATGCACTGATCTGGCTCGTTGTGTTAGTTGCCATTATCTACATTCCCAGCAAACTGGGAGGCTTTACCGCGATTTTTGCTGCTGTGCATCAGAAAGCACTCCAGAATCCAAACAGCTTTCATGACATGCTCTCATTTTCTGACACAAGCACGTACGCAACGCTAGCCATAGGCTCAGCACTTGCGTTGTTCTTGTTTCCACACACACTCACCGGTGTACTAAGTGCTAATAGCCGCAAGGTCATTCAGCGCAATGCCATACTACTTCCGGTATATATCATCTTACTTGGATTGATCTGCATGCTCGGTTATGTGGCAATTGCGGCCCATATCAATGTCTCATCACAGTATGGAGCAAACTCTATATTGCCTGCCCTCTTCGAGCAGATGTTTCCCCCGTGGTTCGCGGGCGTGGCCTTAGCAACAATCGCTATTGGCGCATTTGTCCCCGCCGCCATCATGTCTATAGCGGCGGCAAACCTGTTTACACGCAATATCTACCGGCAATACATTAATCCATCCTGTAACGAGCGCGAAGAGTCAATGGTGGCAAGGGTGTCGTCTCTTGTCGTCAAAATAGGCGCACTTGCCTTTATCTTGCTGCTTCCCAATACACTCGCTATTAATTTCCAGCTTGTGAGCGTGATCTGGATTGTCCAGACGCTGCCAGCAGTCTTTATTGGTCTCTACACCAACTGGTTTCACCGTCAAGCCTTAATTATTGGCTGGGTAGGGGGAATGATTAGCGGTACGTGGATGGTGCTGTCACAAAATTTTCAGTCATCTGTATACCCTTTGACGCTGGGGGGAGTGACTCTGCCAGTCAATGCTGGTGTACCTGCTCTTATCATCAATCTGTTTCTCTGTGTGACGCTCACACTTGTCTTCAATGGACTCGGTATTGCGGCAGGAGAGGATGCGACCCGCGCGACAGATTATGAAGCGAAACCAGTGAAAGGCATCCAGCATTCAAGACAGAACATCCAGCAACCAATAGCGAGTTCACAACAATCAACTCAGACATCTTTCACAGGCTCATCTATTCCTATCCCTAGACAACCTGTCAAATAGCGAGAAGAATATAGTTGGTGAGCAGTTGAGTATGCACTTTACTCAATCTACCATTTCAGAGAAACATGGCACGCGAAAACCTAAGCAGGCCAAAAAGTGCAAATCAATTTTTACACGATGGAGACTCCGTTTATGTTCCACTATCAAGAGACAGAGCTAAATCAATTAGTCGATGTCATTCAAGCCCTTCAATCCGAGCGCGCAACGGGCCTATTAAAGGTGAGGCGTGGCTTTGACGTTACATTAGAAGAAGGAACAATTGCATTCATCAACGGGCAGGTTGAGGAGGCCAAAGCTGAGGGGCGTACAGGAATAAAGGCACTCAACTGGCTAAGTACCTGGAGTAAATGCCGGTTCCGGTTTGTTCCAGCAGCTAGCCAGCAAAGTGTATCGCCTCCTCCATCTTCTATAGAGGCGAATTCATCGAGAGATACAAACCCGTCGATTTTTACGCCCGATTCCCTTTCCAAGCAGCAAGCTACTTCCTCCATGAGGGAAAAAATAACTGAAAAGATAAAACTACAACGTCCCTCTGCATCCTCTGCCTCGGCTCCATATCGAACAGTGGAACTGGACGCCGCGTTACAAGAGATTGAGCAAAGAGGATTTTTGCGCAGCCATCGCTTTCTGCTCTTTTGGCTCGATGGACAGAGATCGACTTTTGAGTTAATGAGGTTAGTGAGATGCAATGAGAATGAACTGTATGATATGCTACGTGATCTGGAACGCGTGGGCGTGATTTGCATACCTTAGTAGCCTCTTTTCTTGAAGAGTGAGGAATGATGGACCATGCCGATTCCGTCATTCCTCACTCTTCACCTATCCTCTTTTCTCCTTGATTTGTACTCCCGTTCTAAGTATACTTGTCTTGACAGGTGCTATCTGTTGCCCTACAATTAGACCTGCATATCACGGGAGAGCGGGAGACCACAGTTCATGATAGACACGACAGGTTCGGGCGCGAACAAGCTTGCGCAACAGTTTGGCAACTATCGACTGATCCGGCCACTTGGCGCAGGCGGTTTCGCGGAGGTCTATCTAGGCGAACATATTCATCTCTATACACAGGCTGCGATCAAGATACTGCATACGCGCATGACGGAAGAAGAGCGCGAAGACTTTCGCACCGAAGCACTGACCATCGCACACCTGAAACACCCGAATATCGTACGCGTCCTCGAATTTGGCTTTCAAGAGAACGGTACACCGTACCTCGTGATGGACTACGCGCCAAATGGTTCATTGCGTTCCGCTTACAAAGGGTGCGTACCAGTTACAGCAATACTTCCGACGGTGAAAGCTATCGCGGCGGCACTCGATTACGCGCACCAGCAAAATATTGTGCATCGCGATATCAAGCCCGATAATATGCTACTGGACGCGAATGGCGAAGTCCTACTTAGCGATTTCGGTATCGCGGTCGCGACACTGGCGACGGGGGCACAACAGACGCAGGATGCAACGGGTACGCCTGCGTATATGGCACCTGAACAGTTTCAAGGCAAGCCGCGACCAGCAAGCGATCAATACGCGCTCGCCGTTACTATCTATGAATGGCTCTGTGGGAAACGCCCCTTTGATGGCGATGCCAACGCGCTCGGCTACCAGCATGTTCACAAAGCACCGCCCTCGTTGCGAACACATCAACCCGATATTTCACCGACCGTGGAACGCGTTGTACACAAAGCGCTGGCGAAGGACCCGCACCAGCGTTTTGTCAGTGTTACAGCTTTTGCTGATGCACTCGAACAAGCGGCATATGGCAAGACACATGAGGAACCGCACAGTGCTATAACTCTGCGAGCCTATGAGCCATTGCATCAGGACGAGCAAGAGTGTTTTCTGTGCCTCTTCGCGAAGGTACGCCCACACGCTGAGATGGAATGGCCGTGTGTCGAAAAAAAGTTGCAGGGACACCTGATCTCGGCACAGGAGCGCATGGTGAATGACAAGCTAACGCCATGCATCACCATTGATCTCGGCACGAAGCTAGCAGTAGTCGCCTTGCCCGCCGACTACTATCGTGACCTGATACGCGATATCGTGGCACGTGGTAAGACGATACGACGTATGCCGATTACAATTTATCACCTGCCCGCGCCAACCGATGTCACCGAATATAAGGGTAAACCACTATATCGATATATTGCCTATCCCAATACGCTGGCCGTGCTGGAACCTGACACGCTGCTCAATATCACGGACTTGAGTCAGGCCGATTATTGCAACCGGAAATATTTGCTGAACCGCCTGATCTCTTCGCCGCCCTCGACGGCTTCGATACGCGGTAATATCATTCATGCCTGTTTCACCAAACTGCTCAAGCATGACCCTATGACAGTTTCTGCCGATACAACATCCCTAGACCTGCTACGCGAGGCACTTGAGGAGGCGTTGAAACTGAGTAATATGGAGATGGCTCTGGCGAACATCTCCACCGACACGATGCGTATCGACATACAGCCCCACCTCGAAAGCCTCGCCGTCTGGTACGATAGCAACCGTATCAGCTTATGGGGCAATAGCGACGACTCGCTTACCGTACGGACAGAAACCTTTTTGCTGGTACCAGAGATAGGGCTACGCGGACGACTCGACGTGTACTGGGAACAACCAATGAACCAATCTTTGCTCGAATTGAAGACAGGGAGTTTGTCAGGGACCGGTGCCAAAAGCGAGCATAAGCAACAGGTACATGGCTATCAGGCACTGCTCGCGGTACGTCAAAACTCTAAGATGAACAAGGCACAGGCGCAGCTACTCTATAGTGGCACACCGGGACAGGCAAGCGGTTTTGGACTTCGTCTGGATACACGAACACTACAACGCATCACCACAATGCGCAATACGCTTATTCTGAGTCATGCGACAGGAGTACCACCAGCACCACCAACGTCGAGAAAGTGTACAAAGTGCTCGATGCTCAACACCTGTGAACGCGTCTCTACATTACTGGACTGGATGCCACCACAACCACTAGTAGAGCCAGAGCCTGTACAGGATGCAGCCGAGCCGGTAATGCCTTCCGCTACCTCTCGCCCGAAAATTGATAATCCAGAGGACTCGGCACTATTCACGCACTACTACAACCTACTGCAGTTAGAGGGCAAAGCCGGAGAGGACACGCTGGGGCTGCTCTGGAAAAACACGGTTGAGGAACGTATCGCGCTGGGCAAGACGATTGTATGCACGAGCATTCAGCAGCATCAGCGTGTCAACGATGGCTGGGAGCAATCTTTTACGTGTGATAACCAGTCTGAGCTGCGCGAAGGTGACGAGATTTTGCTGAGTCGCAACAATCCCATCACAGGCGAGGTCGTCACGGGTACGATTATGAAAATTAGCGCGCGCGACATCAGGGTCTGGACGCGCGAGTTGCTAGAAGGCCCAATTGCCAACGACGACGTAATTATAATTGATAGCTACGGCAACGATCTTGTGCATGTGCGCACACTCCAAAACCTGCTACGCTGGCTCGACGTTGAACCGCAGCACCTACGCGATCTCGTAGCTGGTAGAGTGCGCCCGCGCTTCGTTGGGGTCAACGTGCCAGCGCGTAAAGACTTCAATGCGGAACAAAATACAGCAGTCGAGCGCGCGGTACAGATGCAAGACTACCTGCTGATCCAGGGACCACCCGGCACAGGCAAGACCAGTGTTATCGCTGAGATTGTCAAACGCTTGACGCAACAGGGGCAGCGTGTCCTGCTGGCAGCCTTCACCAATCAGGCCGTCGACAACATGCTCAAACGTCTTGATAGAGAAGGCTTTTCCGACTATATACGGTTGGGACACGAACGCAGTGTTTCCAACGATATCGAGTCGCACTTGCTCAAAGAACGCATTAAGCAGCGTATGCAAGCTGATGCAGACAGGACGCATACAAACGTTGTGCTCGATATTCTGCGCGAAACGCCCGTCGTGGCATCGACAACGGCCACGTGGTCGTCAGATAAATATATGCCACAACTGTTGGAGACACAGGACAGTACACCGATGCAGTTTG
>CAXTUE010000053.1:7219-12900 GCA_964247355.1 uncultured Ktedonobacteraceae bacterium
GTCAGCTTACCGTACCCGCTATCCTGGGTGCCTTGCGCTTCGTCAAACGCTTTATTCTGGTTGGGGATGATAAACAGTTGCCGCCGCTCGTATTGAGCAAAGAGGCGGCGGAACAGGGACTCGCGGACTCACTATTTAGCATGCTCAAGCGCAATGAGGAGCAGTATACAGAAAAGCATCAAGAAACGCTGAGTGCCTGTGTCGCGCTCAAAACGCAGTATCGTATGAACCGTTGGATCTCGAATTTCTCCTCGACCGTCTTCTATGATAAACAACTGGTGGCACATGAGTCGGCTGCGAACCGGCGTCTCACCATTACCTCAACGCTCTCTTCAATGCGGCAAGAGCCAGCAGCGATTGCACATGCGCTCGCCCCAGAATTTCCGCTTGTCTTTATAGACGTACATGGTGAGTTGGAACACGGGATGCTGAAAGCAAGCAACGCAGAGGCACTTGCGGTGCGCGGCATTGTGCGGAGTCTGTTTGAGCGCGGTATTCGGGAGGAGATGATTGGCATTATCGCCCCCTACCGCGCACAGGTCGCGAACATACGGCGCGTCCTGTTTGAGGATGATGCGGCATCGGGCTGGGAGGGACTGCCGATTACAACACCGCTTAGCGTCGATACGGTTGACCGCTTTCAAGGCGGTGAACGCTCTGTGATCATCATGTCATTCGCCACAACCAGCGAACCAGAAATAAACAGCTTACGTCGCGAATTTTTGACGAATGGCAACCGTCTGAATGTTGCCCTCACGCGAGCGCAACACAAATTGATTCTGGTTGGCTGTGTGTCCGCGCTGGAACACCTGCCTATTTTTGACAGGCTGATTACGTATTGTAGGAGTATGAAGACAGTGATATCAATGGGAGCTTTGTAGGGGTCTGCATTCCATCACACCCTCGTCGCTAATTAACCCATGTTGGAGGACTGTTGAGATGTTTCATCAATCCTTGCAAAGATTGCGATTGGCGACGAGGGTGTGATGGAATGCAGACCCCTACATTTGGCGTATCCACATGAATTTGCATCTCAATCCAAGGATGTCATATGCTTAACAACAGACATAACAACGGTGTTAGCGATAGAGGAAGAGGGCTATGGCGCAAAGCACTATTCTTGTGGTTGGTAGTTTGAACATGGATCAGGTTGTTCGCGTTCCCCGTCTTCCCACACTGGGAGAGACGCTGCTTGGCGCGGGTTCGCTCAAACTTGTGCCGGGGGGCAAGGGCGCGAATCAGGCGGTGGCGATGGCAAGGCTGGGTGCCTTAGTGACACTGGCTGGGCGCGTGGGTAGCGATCCATTTGGCGATCAACTGCTCAAGGCACTCTCCAAGGATGGTATCGACACAGAGCTTGTGCTGGTTGACAAAGAGGAGGCGAGCGGTGTTGCCTTTATTTTTCTCACGCCCGATGGTGACAACGCGATTGTCGTGGCCTCCGGCGCAAATATGCAGGTTGGCAATGACGAAGAGCAGATGATTCAAATTCGTGCGGCGTTGCGGCATGTGCAGGCACTCGTGCTACAGCTAGAGATACCGCTTCCGACGGTACAGAAATTGATCGAGATTGGACATGAGGCTGGCATTCGAGTTGTCCTCAATCTTGCACCTGCACAACCACTGCATAAAAAGCTATTGGCTCAGGTTTCGGTGCTGATCGTCAACGAGAGCGAGGCGAGCTTGCTGAGTGGGCAACGCGTGGATACGTTGGAAGATGCGCAGATTGTGAGCAAAGTCCTGCACAGTTATGGCATTCCTACTGTTGTTATCACGTTGGGAGCGCGCGGTGCAATCCTCGCGACCGATGATGGAACAGGAAAGACGCGTACCATCTATCAAGCGACGCCAAAGGTGCAGGTTGTCGATACGACGGCGGCTGGCGATTGCTTTGTTGGTGCGCTCACACTTGCGCTTGCGGAGGAGCAAACGCCGGAGGATGCACTACGTTTCGCCGTCAATGCCAGTGCCTTGAAAGTAACAAAATTCGGTGCCCAATCGGGCCTACCGACACGGGAGGAAGTTCATGCCGCGTATTATTCTTGATACCGACCCCGGTATAGACGACGCTCTGGCCCTATTTCTCGCACTAGCTTCACCCGAAGTCACGCTTGAAGCGGTCACAACGGTGCAGGGCAACGTCTCAGTTGAGCAGACAACATATAACGCGTTGACACTACTCACACTGGCGGGACGAACGGATATTCCTGTTGCGTATGGAAGTGCGGAGCCACTTGTGCGCAAGCGGGTCGATGCAGCTGACTTTCACGGAAAAAATGGGCTAGGGAATGTAACGTTGCCCGAACCAACGATAGTACCCGGAGAGCTGCAAGCGGTAGACGTGATTATCGAGAAAATAATGAGCAACCCCGGCGAAATCACACTGGTACCGATTGGTCCATTGACCAATATCGCGCTCGCGGTACGACGTGAACCACGAATCGCGCAACACGTACGAGAGGTTGTGATTATGGGTGGCGCGGTTCTCGTGCCAGGGAATGTGACGCCGAGTGCCGAGTTCAACATCTTTGCCGATCCACATGCCGCACACATTGTCTTTCACGCTGGCTGGCCACTTCGTCTCGTAAGCCTGGATGTAACCGCTCGTACATTGTTACCCCGTCAGAAAATAGAGGAACTGGCGACACATGGGACGAAGGTAACGACAGCAATTCAGCAGATGATGGACTATTATTTTACTGTTCATGGCCCGGTCTATGGTAACGCAGGGTTCCAGATGCACGATCCCCTGTGCCTCGTCGCCGCATTTCAACCCGACCTGATTACATGGAAACAGGCATATGTCGATGTCGAGCTTGCTGGAACATTGACGCTGGGCGAGACGGTCGGCTATTTTAACCGTCCAGACGCGCCAGAGCCAAATATGCAGGTTTCGGTTGATGTCGATAGCGAACGGTTTATTGACATGTTCGTTGAACGGATTGGGAAGATGTTTGGGGAGCGTTAGCGGTTTATAGCCAATAAATCGGGAGGCGGACCCGATGATGCATTTTAACGAAATAATGCGAATATATCTGAGGTAGGGACTGCATTCATCACGTCCGTGGTGCTCATCAAACGGACGTTATTAATGCAGTCCCTACCGTTTTTGACAAATATTTACGTATAGGCTATATTACAAGTAACACTATTCTCTTTTATAGCACTCTCATACAGCATCAAGCTTGTATATAAGGAAATCCTAATGGCAACAATCAATGAAGCAGAGGTTATGGATGCCCTGCACGAATGTTACGATCCAGAAATTCCAGTCAACATCGTCGATCTTGGACTGGTGTATGGCGTAGACATCGACGAACAGAAAGAACACGTTCACGTCTCGATGACGCTTACCGCGCTCGGTTGTCCAATGGCAGGCGAGGTAATCGCGGAGGTTGAGATGCGTGTAGGACAGGTTGAGAACGTCAAAAGCTGCAAAGTCGATTTGACTTTTGATCCACCATGGTCTCCTGACCGTATGACCGAGGACGCGAAATGGGAACTCGGCATGGTCTAATCTTACGAGGAACAAAAAGTTGGTATGCCAGTGTCTTAGACAGTAGCATACCAACTTTTTGTTCCTCATTTCCATCATCTGCTTGCTATGTTATACTGTTGCTACCATCTTGAGAGTCGAGGGAAACGATGTCGGCAAATGGATACTATGGTCAACAGAGCGGAGACCTGCGCGCCACATTAGCAATAAGCCAGGATGAGGCTACTTATGGGACCACACGCATGATCAATCTTTCCGATGGACGTGTGCTACCCGTCACCATTGCCCCTGGAACTCGCGCTGGACAAGAGATACGCATCGAGGGACAGGGACAGCAGGCTACTGCTGGTGGACACCTTGGCGCACTTATTCTCACTGTTGCTATACCACCTGCTGAAAACTTTGGCTCCTATCCACTTAGCGGAACTAACACGCCGACTGAATTCATGGCTCCTCCTCCTCCACCTATTCAACCGTCCTATTCAGACGTCAATTCAGGAAGCAACTTCACCAACTATCCACCACAAGGGCAAGTATCTCCACTATATGGCAATAACTCGTATACGCCGCAACCAGCACCGCTACCGTTTGTGCCAAATGTACTCTATGCTGGTCCACAGGGTCAGCAGCAATCTGTCGTTCCGCCAAATCCGCGTCCCGTAGCACGTCGCCCACTTATTGCGACAATCGTCATTGCAGCACTTGCGCTTCTAGTTATTCTTGGTAGCGTCCTCTATTACGCGACGGTCTACCAGCCACAACAACAACGCGCGCAGGCAACCGTAACGGCAGTTGCGCACACAAAAAGTACGACAATCGCAGGTACTACCCAGGCTAATGCAACGTATACTACTATTGCTGGCGCAACAAACACGGCTATTGCGCGACCACTTAATGACTATAAGACAATTACAGCAAAAACGCCGGATTTGCTCAATGACCCGCTTTCTAACCCTAGCACGAACAACTGGGACACAAACGCAAATTGCAGCTTTAAGGGCGGCAAGTATCATGCTATTGAAACGCAAACTGGTTTCTTTTATGATTGTGCGGCGAAGGCAACAAACTTCGCGCACTTTCTCTTTCAGGTAAAAATGACTTTTGTGAAAGGTATCTATGGCGGCATTTTCTTTCGCTCTGACCCCAACAACTCGAAGTATTATCTGCTACGCTTCGCGCGCGATTCGGGCCACTATGACCTTTACGTCTATACGAATAAACAGGCAAGCAATGCAAAGCGCATACTGAATGGCACCAGCGCAACTTTCAATACTGATTTGAACCAGTCAAATTTGGTTGCGATTCTCGCTCGCGGCAAGACAATTACGCTCTATGTCAACTCCACGTATGTTGATACAGTGGATGATGCCACCTTTGCCAGTGGTCAAATTGGTGTCTTTGCGGAAAATAATCAAGAGGCATCCGAAATAACATTTGAACAAGCACAAGTGTGGAATGCCTGACCTTTTAGTCGAGAAAGCTAGAAAGACTCATGAAGCATTGTACAAACTGCGGTTTAAAGCTAGAACAAGAGGTGACAACGTGCCCGCGCTGCGGAGCATATGTACCTTATGCCTCAACAAAGCCATTGGCAACACCGACAGGCACAACGCCAACTCCTTCTTCGCCTAATCTACAAGGAGGTGAGACGCTTGCAGCAACACCATTTGTAGATTTTGGACCATCTCAAGAAGGTACTATTCCCTCCTCACCTGCTCACCCCGTCTACCAGGAGTATTCTACGGCGACAAATGCAAGCCCTGACTCAAGAGGAGGTACTGAACCAGCAATACCAGCAGTGCTGCATAGAGGAGGGCAAACACCGCATCCTTCAACTCCACTTCCGCAAACGCCGCTTTCAACGCCAACACCATTGCCGCCGCCGTACGTTGGGCAGCAGCAGGGACCATTATTTCTATCACCACCGCCACAAAATAGTGGTGCAATTCCAATGAACGCAATGGATGCTCGTCAGGCACCGAGATATGGGACGCCACCGCCACCATCTCAGATACCATATGTACCGTCAACACAAAGAAAGAGTGGACTCTCGCGAGGCATTGTCGCGCTGATTCTGGTTCTGACGTTGTTGCTTGTCTCCAGTGGAGTTGGACTAATCTATTATTCGACGGTTGCACGTCCCGCGCAATTGCATGCTCAAGCCACATCGACCGCACAAACCATA
>CAXTUE010000053.1:12910-13529 GCA_964247355.1 uncultured Ktedonobacteraceae bacterium
CTTGACAAGTGATGCGCGAGCTACCGGCGTTGCTAACACGCAAGCGACGGGTACCGCAGTTGCCTACTCAAACGCGACCGCGACCGTGCAGGCGCAAGCAACGGCGCAAGCGCAGGCAACGGCAACAGCATTGCAAGCAATCTATACACAATCTACACAGGGTACGCCTGCGCTTAACTCTTCGCTTACCAGACAGGATAACAGCAACTGGGATGTCAACGACACAACTGACGGTGGTGGCTGTGGCTTTAACGCAGGAACGTATCACACCACGCTCTTCTCGAAAAATTTCTACTTTCCTTGCTTCGCACGGGCCGCGAATTTCAGCAACTTCGCGTTCCAGGTACAGATGATTATCAATCAAGGCGACGAAGGGGGTCTGGTTTTCAGAAGCAACAGCAATACTGATATAGGACAATACTATCTATTCAGCGTCAATCAGAATGGTACGTACCGGCTGGTCGTCTCAAAAGATAGTAGCCATAATACAACACTGGCCCAGGACAGCAGTACTGCGATTAAGACAGGTACCAACCAAACGAATTTAATCGCAATTGTGGCAAAAGGAAGTACGCTCTACCTTTACATCAATAGGCAGTACATAGGGAGTGTCAGTGAT
>CAXTUE010000054.1:0-13521 GCA_964247355.1 uncultured Ktedonobacteraceae bacterium
TGCTGGTCGGCCTCAATTTTGTGTTGCCCATCTTCCAGAGAAGCTATAAAGAAGGGCTGCTCTACACTGCTGGCAGTGGTGTGGTCATTCTCGTCTGTTTCCTTGCCGTTGTGCTTCTGAAACTACCCGTTGTCGTGGTCATCCTTGCGGCTATCGTGCTCGGTGCGCTCTTCTTCGCGCCAAAGCCGCCCTCGTCTCTGACGGAAGAGCAGCGAGGTCAATCATGATCAATCCATTGCTCTACTTCCTGCTCTTTCTCAAAGCCTCGCTCTTTTCCACAGGTGGCTTCAGCAACTTGCCGAGCTTGCACCAGGACCTGCTTGCTAATGGCTGGGCCAAAGAGTCATACTTCGGGCAATCCATCGCCATCGGCCAGATCAGCCCTGGCCCCAACGGGCTATGGGTCATCTGCCTCGGTTATCTCACCTACGGCTATCTCGGTGCCTTATTCGCTCTCATCGCTATCACAATACCCGCCCTGCTCGTCCTTGTCGTCTCTGCTGGCTACACCCGCATCGAGCAGTATCCACGGGTACAGGGTGCCATGTACGGCGTCTCGCTCGCCGTCGTCGGCCTCCTCCTCACAGTCGTCTGGACCATCTTCAACCAGCCCGGCGTAAACTGGAAAGGCTTCTTAATTGCCGCAGGCGCTTTTGGCCTGGCTCTTAGCCGCAAAGTGAATATTCTCATTATCCTGGGGCTAGCTGGACTCGCTGGGTATTTGTTGTACCGTTAATCGTGAATGGAGAAATCAGGGTGCCCGCAAGGGGAAACGTCCCTATCATATACGGAACTCCGTGTATGGTAGGGGCGTTTCCCCTTGCGGGCACCCTGGTTGTTGTGGCAATTGTATTTGGTAGCCCTACCCATCCCCTTCTCACACCGAGTATAATAAGGAAAATAATACAAGAAATAACACGTAACGCTCAAAGAAGAGAGACACAGACACATGGTACGCAGAGGGAAACGCAGAAATTTCGATGCATTCCACACTACACAAGAAATACCTGGGAAATATATGGAACACCTTTCAGACTCACAAGAACTGGCCTCGCACGAGGTTGACGACGAAATTCTCGAAAAGCCGGATACACTTGACGGCAATCCGCGTGAAGCCATCACGCCCGCGTTTGAGCATGGCGAGAAATATCATGAAGCCGGCAAACGCGATGTAGAACTCTACATCCGTACCTATAACACACTCCTACGCAGTTCGGGCGAAATTAGCCTCAAGGCACTCGTACAGGCACACTATAATATCGACTCTAGCCTGCATCCCGACGCTCGTTCGCCCTATCCCGACATGTCCGCGTTCATCTACAGTGTGCTGCGGCTACCAGTCTCGATTATTCATTGTAACCGCGTCCTGCTCGGCCAATCAGAAGAGGTCTTTCTCCAGCACGACTACAACGTCAATCGTTGGCAAGCTGTCACCGCCTCGGCACGTCGGCGCAAATGGTTTTTTGATGGTAAAGAAACGCTTGCAGTCTACGTCGCTAGTGTCAGTGATACCGATGATATTGTGCCCATCCTGGTGGCCTTTCAGATCGAATGGGACAAGATTTACTACCTGTTGCGCTCCGAGCCAACCACGCTGCAACTCTTAGAGACACATATGGACCGCACATCGCCCGTTTTCGCCGAAATTAGCAAAGTTCTGCGCGAACGTTTGCATATCGCGCCCGACGACTGGCATCGCTTAGAACTCATCTGGGGTGATGCGCTGTGGGAAAACCTGCGCATCATCGCGCAACATCGCAAGAGTTTCAGCCTGCGTATGCTCGGCGGCTCACACGTTGGCTATGTCCGTGCCACGCGCCAGTGGTGGAGTCCGGTCAAAAGCTTGCTCGACACGCTCGACTTACAGGACCGTCCCATCTACTTTGTCTCAAGCAATACACACAGCCTCGTCAATCTTGTCAGTGGTGCCATTCTCAACCGTGCGGACGAGCTAACGCAATACGCGCTCAGTGGGCAAGACCCCTATCTCGCCGAAGAGTGCCAGAAAATTCAGCAGGGTGAGGTCCCCGGCAACTGGCAAAACTTCCTGTACTTCACGGCCCGTGAGTGGACGCGCACCGCCGATGGACAACGGACATTTGTGAACCGCAATCGTGAGGACCAGGAGCGCGGCATATGGCACGTAGGAGCGCGACACGGCCTGGAGATCGACGCGCAAATCATCGATCTCGCTAAACTACGTCAAACCGAGATCGACCCGCGTTGCCGTATGCCACACATGGATATGCTGGCACAAAGTAAAGCCATCATCCTCAACATCGACTATCCGTTAGGAATGGCCGCATACCGCATGATGCGCGAAATCATGGAGAACACGACCCAGATTCGTGGCATCTACATTCTTGGCAAGGCCGCCACACTCAATGGGAGTATTGGCGATGTAATGATCTCAAATGTCGTTCGGGATGAACATAGCCAGAACACCTTCTGGCTCGATAACTGCTTCTTCGTGCAGGACGTGCAGCCCTACCTGATCTACGGCTCGGTCCTCGACAATCAGAAAGCGGTCTCCGCGAAGGGCACTTACCTGCAGAATCGTCAGTACCTGGACTTCTACTATTCCGCTAACTACACCGTTGTCGAGATGGAAAGCGGCCCCTACCTGAACGCCGTCTACGAGGATCAATACCTGTTGCGCTATCCCGTCGGCGAAAACATCAACTTCGCCCGCCTGCCCTACGAACTGGGCATCCTGCACTACGCCTCGGATACGCCCTACACCCGTGGCAAAAATCTCGGTGCCGGTAGCCTCTCCTACTTTGGCATGGACTCGACCTACGCCAGCAGCGTCGCCATCGTACGCCGCATCTTCGAGAACGAAATCGAAGCCGCCCAACAAGCAAACCAGAAAGCCGCCTCGCAAGAAGAGCCTCTCGCGATACAACCCTCCGTAGGGGTCTAATTCATTACACCCTGTTGGCAATAGACATTGTTGGAGGGCATATTGAAATGTTTCATCAATCCTTTAACAATATCAATTGTTGAGAGATTTGAACCTGTGTAGGAGTCTAATTCATGACACCCTTTTAGCAATGCATCATGTTAGAGATATTCTGAAACGTTGCATACGTCCTTCCAAGTTGTCTATATGCTACAGAGCGTAATAGAATGTAGACCACCCCTACACACGTGTTTGTAATCTTAACAGTTGCTATATTCTTGTAACACACTATATAATGTGCAAAACACAAGCATGAGCACCTACCCTATCCTTGTGTCCACGAAACCTACTACATTGCGTAGGAGCAGCAATGGAATCGCACAACACGCCTCCCGTTGGCTCATTATCATTTTATTTCGTAAACCTGCTACATCGATTCGTACAAATGCTTTTGCACGCGCACTTCACATATCCAAAAGGCTAGGTAAGAAAGGGAAATCTTTATGACAGACGTAATACCCTCGGTAGCGATATCCGAGCAGTACTGGCTCGACGTGCGTGGCATCAAGAATGTGGACGAAGGCATCCAATTCTCAGAAGCTCAGGTGCAAGCCGTCCTACGCTCAATCGGTATCGAAGGTTCCATACATATCACGACCGTTCATGAATACAATCACGTCTGCCGTCTTGATTGTGCGGGTGAAACTTTCTTTCTGAAGATATTTACAAAGAGCTGGTACATATTACCAGAAGAGAGTGTCTTCTGTGTTGAGCATGAACGGAGCGCATGGCATACGCTCGCATCACATGGTATCGCAACACCTGATGTACTGATTGCCGCTCAAACTTCTGATAACCCGCTTGGTATGCCCTTTATTTTGACTCGAAAACTACACGGCGAAGCATTAGACGTACTCCTGGGTCAAGCATCAGAAGCAGAAATTCATGCCCTCCTCTATGTTGTAGGGCACTACCTGCGCGGTATGCACGCTATCACATTTACATCTCCTGGCTATCTTACCGCAGATGGACCAACCAGACCCCCTTATCCAATCAATTGGGAGTTTGGCCTCTGGACCGCCCAACAATGTCAGGAGGATACTCGCATCTGGATAGACTCAGTACGCCCAACGCTCTCCGATGCCGTAGCCCAGCGACTCGAACAACGTATCGC
Organism: uncultured Ktedonobacteraceae bacterium; assembly: GCA_964247355.1. Lineage (GTDB taxonomy): Bacteria > Chloroflexota > Ktedonobacteria > Ktedonobacterales > Ktedonobacteraceae > JBBQVS01. The sequence continues at coordinate 4,077 of CAXTUE010000054.1, forward strand.
AACTATCGCGCAAGAGCTTGCCCCGGAATACGAGCCACTCCGTTTCGCACACGGCGACTGCCACCTCGAACAATTCTTTCTACACAAGAATGACGACCAATGGCATGTCAGTGGCGTGGTCGATATGGAGGTTGCCTCGTCGGGAGCCTGTGCCGCCGATATCGTCTACATCTGCCGTGAACTAGCGCAAATCCTACCCGCCTCCACGCACTGGTGGGAAAGTCTGTTCGCTGGTTACGGTAGCATCCCGCATTTCGAGCGCTTCCGTCTCCGTCTCCTCAACTGCTGGTACCCCTACGGCCCCCACGCTTGGCCCGGCAGTGGCGACAACGCCTTCACCCACCTGCTCAACGCCACACACTGGGACGAGTTGTTTTCAGATAGTCATCTTATAAATTAAGACGTACTTGAACTGGTACGGAGTCTGATTTTATCACACCCCGTTTTGTACCCCGTCCGTCCACCCTTTAGAATGTGGTACGGGGTATGATAAAATCAGACCCGTACAGCACTCATATGCTATATTGACAATAACACCTGTTATTCTAGGAGAAACAACACGCCTATGCCTTATTCAATGTGGATTAACGGCTCCCCAACATCGGGACGTTCCGGCAACGTCATCGAAGTACACAATCCTGCAACCGAGGAAATCATCGACACCGCGCCCGCCGCCAACGCCGCCGATGTCAACGATGCAGTAACTGCGGCACAGACTGCATTTCCAGCCTGGAAAAAGTTACCTGCGGGTCAAAAGGCCGAACTGCTGCACGAAATCGCGCAAAAGCTGACCGAGCGCACCGACAAAATCGCTCATCTCTTGACGCTCGAAGGCGGCAAACCCCTTATCGAGAACAAAGACGAAATGAGCTGGTCGGCAGCCTGTTTTCGCTACTACGCCGAAATCGGACGTAATAGCCGAGGCAGAGTAATACCATCCGTCGAGGATACGCAACTCGCAATGGTCCTCAAGGAGCCATACGGCGTCGTTGCCGCTATCGTTCCCTGGAACTACCCTATTCTGCTCATGGCATGGAAGGTCGCGCCAGCACTCGCGGCAGGCAACACCGTCGTCCTGAAACCATCAGAGATGACGCCACTCTCGACGCTCCTGTTCGCCGAAATATTCGACTCTCTGCCTCCTGGCGTTGTCAACATCGTGAGCGGCTACGGCAAAGAGTGTGGTGAACCGCTTGTTCTCGATCCACGAGTACGCGTTATCGCCTTTACTGGCTCGCTCGCCACTGGACAGCGTATCGCGCAACTGGTCGCGCCGCAGATGAAAAAACTGCACTTAGAGCTTGGTGGCAAAGATGCCTTTATCGTTGCCGAAGATGCCAATCTTGATGTCGCCGTTCCCGGTGTCGCATGGGCCGCGCTACTGAACGCGGGACAAGTCTGCACCTCAACTGAGCGCGTCTACGTCCAGGAGTCCATCGCGCCCACATTTATAGAGCGTATTACTGAGTACGCAAAGAACTTGCGCCTCGGTTCCGGCCTCGACCCGAATACCGACATGGGACCACTCATCGGCTCAACCTATCGCGAGAAGATCGAGGCGCAGGTGACGGCAGCGAAGGCACAAGGAGCCAGCATACTTACAGGTGGTCAGCGTCCACCGCAACTGAATCGCGGTTACTTCTATGAGCCAACCATTATGACACACGTCAACCACAACATGACCGTCATGAGCGAAGAAACCTTCGGGCCAGTCATTCCCATCATGACCTATCGCACCTTTGACGAGGCCATCGCCCTCGCCAACGATAACAAATTCGGCCTCGGTGCCAATCTCTACAGCTATAACCCGAATAATGCCAAACGCTTCTACGAAGAGGTCGAAGCGGGCACACTCTGGATCAACGATCCTCTTACCGATAACGATGCTGGTCCATTTGGAGGATTTAAGCTGTCCGGCATGGGTCGCGAACTGGGCGAGGAGGGCCTCGACGAGTTCCGCGAAACAAAACATGTCCACTGGGACTTTGAGGGTGCCGCTAAACCCTGGTGGTACCCCTACGGCAAACAATAAAAAACGCAGTTGAAGCTCTCTCATCGCTGAGCGATGAGAGAGCTTCAACTGCGTTTTTTATTTCATTTACCCCTCGTTGACGATACCACGCTCCACAAGATAGCGCAAAAATTCCAGGCGTTGTTGGTGCGTGGGTTCTGGCACACCTTGTTGTGTCGCGTCAAGCACCGGTAGCACTTGAGGTTTCTCTTCTATAATAGGGGCAGGGATGCTATCCTCTGCACTGGATACCGACAGTGGAGTTGAGCGTTCCTCAGCCGTAGGCCGACCGCTCTCTGAAACGACATCTTCCTCTACCGACTCAACAGCGACAGAGGTAATGCCGGGCTGTGCGTATGGCCCATCGACTGCTGTAAAAAATAGCGTCTCTTGCGAAATACCCTTGTTCAGGGCCTCAGGTGTTTGCGCGTAGTCATCCTCTGGAACAGCTTTCCAGGGCCACCACGCGAAAAGGTTTCGCAGCCAACGTTTGATCCCTTGCGTGATCATGTTGTCTCTTGCCCTCATGGTCATGGGGACGACCCTCATGGTCATCCTTCAGTTCCGCGCTACTAGGTGTAACTTAGAATGGATACAGAACGAATAGTGAAAGAAACATAGAAATATAGTAGCATATGAATAAGAACTCGTCAAACGCTACTCTTGCAAAATTTCGCCCTCCGTGCAATAATCAGCGCAAGGAATAATAAGCAGCCCAAAAATGTTATTACGGCAAAAGATATGACTCTGCACACTCTTTATACCTTTTGCCTTTTTACGTTCTATCTATATAGGAAGGTACCCGCCCAGAAGAGGAATTTGTATTCCCTATGTATGAGTTGAGAAAAATATGAGAGAAAAAACCATCAAGAAACCACGGAATGCTAAAACACAACAAGATGAGACGAACGCGCAACCGGATGAGCAACCCACTACCCCTCCTGATACTCCTAATAATGTCACTGACCTGGCCTCCGCGCTTGAGATAGCAGAAGAGAATTCAGACGATTTTTCTGAAGAAGAAGGGCCACGGCGCCAGCGTTTCAGCTTTGAAGGCCCCGGCTTCATGGAGCAGGAGATACGCCGCCGCCGCCAGGAGGATGATGAGGACCTGGGCATTCCAGGCATCCTTCCTGTGTTGCCCCTTAAAGATGTCGTTGTCTATCCCTTCGCTGTCCAACCGCTTGGCGTAGGGCAGGAGCGCTCGATTCGTTTGATCGACGACGTGATGCGCGGCAATCGCCTCGTTGTGCTCGTCGCTCAGATATCGGCGGATATGGATTCAGCAGGGCCAGACGACATTTTTAGAACTGGTACGCTCTCACGCATTGGACGCATGTTCCGTATGCCCGATGGCACAATTCAAATTGCCGTGCAGGGACTTGAGCGCGTCGAAATCGGCGAATTCACACAGGAAAAGCCCTATCTTATGGCGCACGTCACCCCCAAACCAGACGTGCAGGAAGAAGATAACGAGACCGAGGCTATCAAGCGCAACGTCATCAACTACTTCCAACGTCTCGTCTCGCTTGTCCAGAGCGTTCCAGAGGGCGTTGCTGCCGCAACACTGAATCTCGAAGAGGCGCGTCAGGTTGTCTACGTGATTGCTACCTTTGTGCAGATGGACCTCGAACTGCGCCAGAAACTGCTCGAAATCGACTCCGTACGCGAGAAGATGCAGCAACTGAGCACCTTCCTCGCCCACGAGTTGGAAATTCTCGAACTGGGCAAGAAGATACAATCCAGTGCCCAGGAAGAGATGGGCAAGATGCAGCGCGAATACCTGCTGCGCGAACAACTCAAGGCCATCCAGCGCGAATTGGGCGAAGAGAGCGAAGAACAGGCCACTGTCAACGAGCTACGCGACAAAATTGATGAAGCTAAAATGCCGGAAGAGGCTCTTAAAGAGGCCAACCGTGAGCTATCGCGCCTTGAGAAACTTCCTACGGTCTCCCCGGAATATAGCATCATTCGCACCTACCTGGAGCTGCTCGTCAGTTTACCGTGGAACAAGTCAACCGGCGAAAAGATTGATGTGCCTCATGCGCGCCAGATTCTCGACCAGGACCACTATGGCCTGGAAAAAATCAAGGACCGCATTCTCGAATATCTCGCGGTCCGCCGTCTAAAAGAGGACCGCAAGGCCGAACAGATTGAGCGCAGCAAAGAAACCTCGACGATTGAAGATGGCATCGAGACCGAGGACATCCGTCCAACGCAACCACTGTATACGCAGGAGGCCGTACGCCAGATCAATCGCGAACCAATCCTGTGTTTTGTTGGCCCGCCAGGAGTCGGTAAAACATCACTGGGTCAGTCAATCGCGCGCGCACTCGGACGCAAGTTCGCCCGTATGTCGCTCGGCGGCATTCGTGACGAGGCCGAGATTCGTGGCCATCGCCGCACCTATATCGGTGCCATGCCGGGGCGCATCATTCAAACCCTGCGTCGCGTCGAGTCTAACGATCCCGTGATTATGCTGGACGAGGTTGACAAGGTTGGTGCCGATTGGCGCGGTGATCCCTCCTCTGCCCTGCTTGAGGTGCTGGACCCCGAACAAAATTACAACTTCCGCGATAACTACCTAGACCTTGCCTTTGACCTGTCCAAGGTGATGTTCATCGCAACCGCGAACTCGCTGGAGCCGATACCAGCCCCGTTGCGCGACCGTATGGAAATCCTGGAACTATCTGGCTATACCGAAGTGCAGAAGGTTCATATTGCTCGCAACTACTTACTACCAAAACAGCTTGAGGCCAATGGTCTCAACAAGGATGAACTGGTCGTCGGCGACGACACGCTAGGCCGTATCGCTCGTGACTACACGCGTGAAGCTGGTGTGCGCAATCTCGAACGCGAGGTCGGGTCGCTCTCGCGCAAGGTAGCGAAGCAAATCGCCGAGGGCAAAAAGACTCCTATCACTGTTATACCCGATCAGTTATCGGACTATCTGGGCCGTCAACGCTTCTTTGAAGAGGTCGCTGAGCGCATAGATCGTCCTGGTATCGCGACCGGCCTTGTGTGGACGCCCGTCGGTGGCGAAATCATCTTCATCGAAGCCGCAGCTATGCACGGCAAAGACGGCCATCTCACGCTCACCGGACAACTCGGCGATGTGATGAAAGAGTCGGCAACGGCAGCCCTGAGCTATGTTCGTTCCAACGCCGAAGCTCTTGGTCTGGCACCAAATGTCTTTGAAAACCAGAATGTGCATATTCACGTTCCCGCAGGCTCCATTCCAAAGGATGGACCATCGGCAGGTGTGACAATGGCCACGGTCCTGGTCTCACTGGCAAGCGGTCGTAAGGTACGCTCCGATGTTGCCATGACCGGTGAAATCACGCTGCGTGGCAAGGTCATGCCCATTGGCGGCATCAAAGAGAAGGTCCTTGCTGCCTACCGTTCCGGTATCCGTACCGTCATTCTTCCTAAAAAGAACGAGCAAGACCTGCTCGAAGACTTGCCCAAAGACCTGCGCGAGCAGATGACCTTTGTCTACGCTACCGATGTGCGCGACGTGCTCAACGCTGCCCTCGAACCCTCAACCGTCAAGGGCGAGAAGGCCGCCGATGAAAACGGCTCACGTCCTAAACGTAGGAAAGGCGAGAAAGCCGCCGCCAAAGCGTAGTAGGTACGGTGGTAGAAATACACAACTATTGCACATGCGACTGCATATGCAATGGTTGTGTATTTCTACCATCGCAACCGCTCCTTCAAACTCACAAAGCGCGGATTGCCAATCACAAGATGATCGAGTAGCTCGATATCCAGTAGTCTGCCCGCCTCCACAAGCTGGTGCGTTACTTCCATGTCCTCTGGCGAGGGAGTTGGATCACCACTTGGATGATTGTGCGCTACGATAACGCTCGGGCAGTTGCGAATAACTGCCGCCCGAAATATTTCAGCCGCCCGCAATACAGAGCTATTGACCGTTCCCTTATAGCGCGCGATATTCTCTACCACGTTGTTCTTTGTATCGAGAATTAATATCCGCATCTCTTCATGTGGCAGGTACATCATGTCCATCCGTATTAGGTTCGCCGCATCGTCCGCCGACTTAATCTGATACTTCTCATCTGAAGAGACTCTTCCCAGGCGTTTGCCAATCTCTAAGGCCGCCATCAATTGCGCAATCTTCGCCTCACCCAGCCCATGCTCGTTTGTCAGTTCGCCAAAGCTGATACGCGCCAGACCCTTGAGTCCGCCATACTTTATCAGTAGCCTTTGTGCCAGTTCAAGCACGTTATCGCGTTGTGTGCCAGTGCGTAAAATAATCGCCAACAACTCATGCTGCGAAAGACTTTCCGGTCCCTCGTTGCGCAATCGTTCACGTGGTCGTTCGTCAGGGGGAAGATCATGCACCGTCGCATGATACTCAACGCGACGTGGTGGAACCTTCTCTGTAGCCCTCTCAATCGTGGAGGACACCGTCGTTGTGAGCGCAGTAATTGGTGTTACCATACAAAAGTCAATCTCCTTATATGCCGTTTAATGATAGTGACAATACAGGAAATTGACTGAAAATGCAATAGTTTTAGAAGAAATATAGTAAAATAGCTTGTTCTTTATTAGAAGAATATATGTCCCCATTGACATACATCGCGTCATTGCACACTCAACAAAAAGCAACGTGACAATACATATTACCGTTCATAATACAAAATGCGCCCACAGTTCGTACATGTCTGTAGTTCGCTACTCGTGCGTACATGTTGCAACTCGCTCGGCGTCAGAATCACACGGCACCACTGACAGGAACCTTGCTCCACTTTAGAAACGGCACGGCCTTGCTTTGACTTGCGCATACCATCGTAGCGTTGCAGCAAGTCCGTTGGAATCGTTGCCGTCATCTGCGCTCGTCTCCCTTGCGTCTCCTGCTGACGCACTTCCAACTGTTCTCGCCGTGTAACGAGTGTTGCGCTCTCTCTTTGCCACTCCTCCTCCGCTTGTTGTAGCTCACGTAATCGGCGTTGTGTCATCTCCTGCAATGCTTCCGTCGTGTCCATGACCTCCAGTACCACCTCTTCCTGCCGGTGATGTTGTGCGCGCAAGCGTTGTACCTCTTGCTGCAACGAGTTGAGGTCCTTTGAATTGACACTACTACCGCTATACAAGTGTTGCTCTTGCGTTGCTAAGCGACGGCTCAGGTCCTCAAGCGACCACTCGGCCTCCTTCTGTGCCTGTTCGCCTGCATGAAGCTGTTGTTGCGCCTGCGTATACGCGCTTTGCGCTTTGTGTAGCCCTGCATTTCCTTGCAACGCCTGTATCACGCTTTGCTTCTCCGCATTCAAACGGTCCAGCTCAAGATCAAGCTGCTGCAACTGAAAGAGTGTAGACGTTACCTGTAGTGTACTCATATATCGCGAAATCCTCCCATTTGTGCCCTATGCATCTTTAGAGTCGGACTACTATTGTACTGCTTATGTGACATAACTGCAAGTAGCTTTGCTTGAGTCACAAAGCAATCCAAGAGATACTGTTACGGATATAATACAAATACTACACGATGGAGGAGCATTATGGCAGAGCAAGAACAATCTCTCGATCCTGCATTTCGCCCAATCACAAAGGCAGAACGGCGTGGACTCTGGTTAAAAGAATATGGTGAACAAGATATCGCCCTGCAAACATGGGTACGCCTGGTCGAGCAACAACAGGGTGAGATCGAGGTCATGTTTCAAATGCATGGCCTACTTGTCTTCGGCATGCTTGTCAGTACGGCGACCTATGCCCAATTCCATATTGACTTGTACGAGCAGCTCTATCGACAGGAGGTACCGGAAACCGCAGATGCGCTACGCGAATACTACATCTCACTTATTCCACCCGCAGACCAGCCGGAGATAGGGCCGGAGGGACTGCCCATTGTCTTTCGCTATGCCCATCTCCGCGATGTAACGATCACCAGCGCGGGCCACAAAAGCAAAGTCCCCTACTGGCGCGGAAAATTAAGCGAGGTCGATGCCTACGTCATCGGCGCAAGCGCGGGAGAATAAAAATAAACTCCATTCGCGCCGAGGCGCGCATGGAGTTTATGAATAATACATTTATGCGTTTATTTGCACAGTTGTGCCAATCGGTGCCCAGGAGTAGAGCCATGCTGCCGCTGTGATAGACATTGCGACGCAGCCATGCGAACCTTCTTCCCAGCCATCAACGGGGTCATAGTGCCATGTATTGGTGCCCGGACCATAGACGGAGTGCCAGTAAGAGTCGTGTAGGAAGAAGCCGCCACCGCGCCATTCCAGTGCATAATTGATGTGCGTTGGAGGATACCAGTATGGTGAACTGCGAGGAAATGGCGAATAGAAGGTGGTCGGGCTTTGTTTGATAAACACGTGGTATGTCCCCGTTGGTGTTGCCAACGCCGGTCGTCCACTCATAATCGGCGTGTTGTAGACCTCGTGTCCATTCTGATATGCATGTAGCCACTGGTGCGACAAACTTACAACAATTTCTTTCCCGCTTACAGTTGGCGCGCTGGTATCGCCATTATCAGTAGTAATCACCACTAACCCACTGAAAACATACACGGGAGCGGCACTGGTACTTGAAACGCGATACCATGTATTGTTATCGTTAATAGCCTGTCCTACCACCGAGTTATAGACGGTTACTTGTTTGTTCGCGGGATAGACAGCGACCGATGTACTGGTCATATTGGGAGCAGAGCGCGCATTTGTGACATCCGTTGTATATCCCGCTTGAGTAGTGGCGGCAGGTATAGTATTCTTTAAAGAGGTAGAGGTAGCCGCGAATGAAGTGGGGCTTTTAGTCATAAAAAGGAAAAGTGCCAGTAGCACAGCAAAAGAGACACCATAGCAAGCTTTTTGAAAGGTAGTATGCATAAGATTAGCTCTCCCTATTACAGTATAGAAGAATGTCTTATAATCAGTATAATCAATATAGCAAAAACAAACAAGGAATTATCTCACTATTTCGGTGTGTACTTGTACTCACAAAAAGAGGTATTGGGCCGAATGAGCAATGCTCATTCGGCCCAATACCTCTTTTTGTGGAAAAATTATTAGAATAGCGAGAGTTGCTCTGGTGGTGGCTCCTCTTTCTTTCCCTTTTCTGCTTCTGGTTGTGCTTCAATAGCTACACGTTCGGCCTCTTCAATGATGCGCGGAATCTTGCGGAAGTCTTCACGAATAACATCCTTCAAGCTCGCCTGGTGCAAACCGGCGGCGGGATGATACATTGCGATGCAGACACGACCATTTACCTTACGAGCGCGCCCATGTACAGAACTGATCTTCTCATTGCCGAAGAACTTTGTCATCGAGTAGCGGCCCAGTGTCACGATGACCTGCGGCTGAATAGCCTCAATCTGCCGATCCAGGTAATTATCACATGCCTTAATTTCTTCCGGTAATGGGTCGCGGTTGTTCGGTGGACGGCATTTGACAACATTCGTAATAAATACATCAC
>CAXTUE010000055.1:0-13513 GCA_964247355.1 uncultured Ktedonobacteraceae bacterium
GAGGAGATAATCATGGGAGAGCAAATTTGCAGCAGGTTATGATAGTTGTAAAGACCCGGTCATAACCCGCTACCAATTTGCTCTACTCCTGTTGTCTTTTCAAGGTCAAGGTTATCATGCAACCACTTTCAGCAGAGGTACGTACGCAAAGCCTCTCTCAGTTAGATCGCGACACCTTTGATGTACTTGTGATTGGCGGTGGCATCACTGGTGCCGGTGTCGCACTTGATGCGGTGGCGCGCGGGTACAAGGTCGCGCTTGTTGAGAAAACAGATTTTGCCAGTGGGACTAGTAGCAAGTCAACAAAGCTTGTGCATGGAGGTATTCGCTACTTACCCAATTTCGACTTCGCGCTCGTGCATGAAGCTTTGATCGAGCGTGGTCTTCTGTTACAAAATGCGCCCTATCTGGTTGATCCAGTTGCCTTTGTACTGCCTATTTACGAGGGCGACCGTCATCCGGTAGGCATGCCTTTCACCACCCCAGGAGGTATCGGTCTCAGCTTCATGCTTGATATCGGCCTCTGGCTCTACGATGCCCTTGCCGGGCGTCGTAACGTGCAGCATCATCGTCGCATCACTCGCGATAAAGTACGCGAACTCGCTCCAACCCTTGTGACGCAGGGGCTGAAAGAAGGCTTTATCTACTACGATGCGCAGACTAACGATGCGCGCCTGACAATGGCTGTTATTCGCACGGCAGCTCAATATGGAGCGGTTATCGCGAACTATGCCGAAGTAACTTCGTTTGTTACGGAGAATGGGAAGATAACAGGCGCACATGTTGAGGACAAAATTGATGGACGCAAGGTAACTATTCACGCACGTCATGTAATCAACGCAACAGGCGTGTATGCAGAGGATCTTGAAGCGTTATCAGGTGAGGAACCACAGATCAAAATTGTACCAAGTAAGGGAATTCATCTCGTATTTTCGCGCGAGGACCTGGACATTGGCGATAGTGCGATTGTTCTGCCAGAAACCGACGACAAGCGCATTCTCTTTATTGTGCCGTGGGAGTCGCGGGCAGTTCTCGGCACTACGGACACCGGAGCAGGGGATCTGGATAATCCAACGTCTAGCCCGGAGGATGTGAAATATCTCCTCGACCACCTTAACCGCTATCTCTCGGTCAACTTGACGGCAGACGACATTATCAGTACCTACGCTGGCTATCGCCCATTGGTCAAGCCCCGCAAAGAGGGAACGGGCCAAACGAGCGCGAAGCTTTCGCGTACACATGTTGTCTTAGAGGCCGACTCAGGGCTTGTTACCATTGTCGGCGGCAAACTCACGACCTATCGTCGTATGGCTCAGGATACCGTTGATGTACTTAGCAAACGCGACAATACGAAGCCAGTCCATCCAACCGAGAGCTTACCTTTACAGGGGAGCGCGGGCTGGTCTGTTCTACAAAAAGAACTTGCGCACAGGGCAGCGCATCTTGGCTTAGATGCTGACGCTATCGTCCACTTAGGGCACTGTTACGGCACCGAGGCCAACACCATACTGGACATTATCGCGTCAGACGCTTCGCTCGCGGAGCGCTTGATTGAAGACCTGCCTTACCTGAAAGCGGAAGTCATTCACGCCTGCCGTCAGGAGATGGCAATGACGCCTTATGATATTCTGGCCCGTCGTACCTCGATTACATTGGAGGATCGAGACCGTGGGCTAGGCATTGTGAAAGACGTTGCTGCGATGATGGCGCAGGAATTGGGCTGGACTCCCGAACGTACACAGGCCATGATTAATGCGTATCGCGCACCCATTCAGCATCAGATAGACGCCGAAGTTGGCGTGTAAAGAGGAGAACACAACGTATGAAGAAGCTTATCAACAAGCCGGAAGATGTTGTCAAGGAGTCTCTTGAAGGCATGGCGTTGGCCCATGCCGACCTGATTACCGTTGATGCGGAAACTCAGATCGTGATACGTAAAGGTGCGCCCGTGCAAGGGAAGGTTGGCGTTATCTCCGGCGGCGGTAGTGGTCACGAACCAATGCATGGCGGCTTCGTTGGTATCGGCATGCTCGATGCCGCTTGCCCTGGTGCCATATTTACCTCGCCAGTGCCAGACCAGATGGTAGCCGCGACAAAGGCCGTTAACGGCGGCGCAGGTGTGCTCCATATTGTGAAGAACTACACTGGCGACGTACTCAACTTTGAAATGGCGGCTGAACTTGCCGAGGCCGATGGCATCAAGGTTGCGTCCGTTACCACCAACGACGATGTAGCCGTACAGGATAGCTTGTACACCACGGGGCGTCGTGGCGTTGGCGTCACTGTGCTCGTCGAAAAGATTACCGGCGGCCTCGCCGAGACGGGTGCGCCGCTTGAGCAGGTTGCCGCAATCGCTAAAAAAGTCAACGACAATGGGCGCAGCATGGGTATGGCACTGACATCCGGCACGGTGCCTGCGAACGGCAAGCCAAACTTCGACATCGGCGATGACGAGATCGAAATTGGCATCGGCATTCACGGTGAGCCAGGCCGTCGTCGCATTAAGATTGCTCCTGCCTCCGAAATCACTGAGTTGCTGGCGAATCCCGTCATCGACGACCTCGGCTTGAAGTCGGGTGAGCAGGTACTCGCCTTCGTCAACGGCATGGGCGGCACTCCACTCATCGAACTCTACATTGTGTTTGAGGAATTGAGCCGCATCCTTAAAGGCAAAAATGTGACGATTGCCCGCTCACTGGTAGGCAGTTACATCACATCGCTCGACATGGCTGGTGCCTCAATCACGCTGGTTCGGCTAGACGACGAGCTTACCAAATACTGGGATGCTCCCGTTCACACGCCCGCTCTACGCTGGGGCCGCTAACTCTTGCGCTCTGCCAGGATGTCGTCGACACACAACGCATTGTTTGTCGACGACATCCTGGTACAAGCAGGGACCAGGGCACCCACAAGGGGAATGCCCCTCCCATACATGGGAGCTTCTCACGTGGATTCGCGTATGAGAGGGGCATTCCCCGAGCCGCATTCGGGGCATGATGCGCGGCAGCGGGTGCCTTGGCTGTGACACATCACGTTTGACAGTAGGGACCGCATTCATCACATCCGCCTCGGTTTTGGGAGCGCGAAGACGGACGTGATGAATGCGGTCCCTACCACCGGCGTATCTACATGATCTTGTCGGATAGTATTTTCTCTGTCCTTATTTTACCAGAAAGATGTAGCATAATGAATAACGCAGACACATTACGCTGGTTAGGCCGCATCGCTGACGTGCTCCATGAGAACGCGCAGTATCTTACACAGCTTGACTCACCGATTGGTGACGCCGATCATGGCACAAATATGGACCGAGGCTTTGTCGCGGTGCATAACAAATTTCCCACAATGGTCGATATGGACATTGCCACACAGCTTAAAACAGTTGGTTCAACATTGGTCTCCACAGTTGGCGGCTCAAGTGGACCACTTTATGGTACGGCCTTTCTGCGCGCGGGTGCAGTTGTGGCCGGCAAGGAAGACCTCAACGCCGCCGATATTGTCGCAATGCTAGAAGCCTTTACAGGTGGCGTTGTAGCACGTGGCAAGGCACAAGCGGGCGAGAAAACAATGGTTGACGCTCTTACTCCGGCCCTCAATGCAGCAAAAGAGGCTCTCGCTCAAAACGCAAGCCTCGCTCAACTGACAGCACAGGTAGCGACGGCGGCGGAAGAGGGCGCGAAAGCGACTACTCCGATGCTGGCAACGAAGGGCCGTGCGAGTTATCTTGGTGAGCGCAGTGTTGGACACCAGGACCCAGGAGCCACTTCAAGTGCTTTGATGCTGAGAGCACTCGCCGAAGTTTGCGCATAAAGTGCCTCTACGCTTCTAAAGCTGGCACGTTATGCCTCTCTCCTCACAAAATAAATCACCCTACTAACTGTCCATTCAACCGGAAGGGATACGACCATGACGGTGGGATTGGTCATCGTTTCACATAGTGAAAAACTGGCAAGTGGCGTTACAGAACTTGCACAGCAGATGACACAGGGGTCAATAACTATAGTAGCGGCGGGGGGCGCTGGCAACGATGTTATAGGAACATCCGTAGATAGAATTCAACATGCTCTTGAACAGGCGCAGAGTCCCGACGGCGTGTTAGTACTACTCGATATGGGCAGTGCTCTGCTTTCTACGGAAATGGCTCTCGAAATGCTCGACGAAGAACAACGAGATCATGTGCAGCTTAGCAACGCGCCCGTCTTTGAAGGAGCACTTGCCGCCGCGCTCGAAGCCTCACTCGGTCATTCGCTGCAAGAGGTCAAAGCTGCAGCAGAAAAGGCCGCGAGTAAAGCACAACTCCAAAACTTGAAACCAGTTACGCAGATAGAGGCGACAGCAGACGAACCCGACAACGATGCGATACAACAAGAGCATACGCCTCCTTCTAACGCGGTAGAAAAGTCTTTTGTTCTCAACAACCCCAGTGGACTACACGCGAGACCAGCAGGTCTCGTTCTGCAAACGGTAAAACAATTTGACGCAGTTGTAGAAATACACGCGAATGGACGCACAGCACGAGCAGTGAGTCCTATCGAAATGATGGGCTTAGCAGCGCGTAAAGGTAGCACTATTCTTATACGTGCGAGTGGTCAAAATGCACAAGCTACTCTGGATGCTTTGGGCAAACTTGTAGAGGCAGATTTCTACGAAACGGACGAATCGCCCTCAACGGCTATGAGTACGCCACAAGTCAAAGAGAACGTTTCTTCCTATACATTCCAACAAACAGGAAACAAGCTACAGGGACTCGCTACATCAAAAGGGGTTGCGCTAGGTCCCGCACTGCCTTATATTTCGCAACGTGTAGACTTACGCGCCATCAAGCCACGCATCATCGAACCTGCGCAGGATGCCTCTGAGCAAGCACGTCTACAGGAAGCTGTGGACGCAACGGTCAAAGAACTGCAAAATACGGTACAGCAGATGCAAAGTCAGGTCGGTAAAAACGAAGCCGCCATCTTTGAAGCGCAGTCGTTCTTACTACGCGACCCATTGCTTCTGACGACGGCCTCCGACCTCATTCGCGAACAGCACTATGATGCTGCGAGTGCATTCGCGCAGGCAGGAGAGCAAAACGCGGCACAACTGGAAGGCTCCGAGGATGCGCTGGTGGCGGGACGCGCGGTAGACATTCGCGATGTCACGAGCAAAGTCGTACAGCGTCTAGGGGGACAGGTACCTGCACGACAGGATTTCAGCACACTCACTAAGCCTGTTATCTTGATTGCGCGCGACCTCACTCCCTCGGATACGGCACAACTTAAGCGAGAACTGGTGCTTGGCATCTGCACCACGCAGGGCGGCCCAACGGCACATACTGCTATTCTGGCTCGCGCCCTCGGCATTCCCGCTATAGCCGGACTCGACGAGACGCTGTTACAACAGGTTCGTGACGGCGATGAAATTGGCATGGACGCCGAACAAGGCATCGTGTATCTTGCTCCAACGCCCGAAGAACGTGCATTTTTAACTGAGCGCATGGCCGAACAACAGCAACGCAATAACGCGCTTAAAGCAGCCCAACAAAAGCAGGCACCACTTATGCTCGATGGTCAACATATCGCCCTCTTAGCAAATATCGGTGGCGCAACCGAAGCCGAGGTAGCTCGTCAGTGGGGGGCTGAAGGAGTGGGCCTGCTCCGTACAGAATTTCTCTTTGCCAATGCACAGACCATGCCAGGGGAGGATGAGCAGTATACCAGCTTCTCTGAGGTCTTTCGTGCTTTCAAAGGGTCCGCTAGCAAAAGCGGTTTTATTGTCGCCCGTACGCTCGATGCAGGCGCTGATAAACCCCTACCCGCCCTACAGCCATATTTGAGTCCAACAGCAGAGGCGAATCCAGCCCTCGGCGTACGTGGAGTGCGCATCCATTTAGCGCATCCCAAACTCCTGGAGCAGCAGTTCAGGGCTATGATACGAGCGGCACACGACGAGCAGGTAGAGCTTCACATCATGGTGCCAATGCTCACCACCGTTGAAGAACTACAAACGGTACGCAGCATCTTTGAACGCGTCAAGACCGCCTTGAATGTCACAACAACATTGCCACTTGGCATCATGGTTGAAGTGCCAGCATCCGTCATCATGGCACCGGAGTTGGCATTGCTTGCGGACTTCTTCAGCATCGGAGCAAATGACCTGTTGCAGTACACGCTCGCCAGTGATCGCACAAACACAGAACTCACCACGCTCTACAACCCGATGCAACCGTCGGTCCTACGCTCCATCCGGCAGGTAGCAGAAGCGGGACGCAATGCTGGCAAACCCGTAGCGGTCTGCGGCGAAATGGCTAGCGACCCACGACTCGCCCCTGTGCTTGTTGGACTGGGGATTTACGAATTGAGTATGACGCCCAATACCCTACCAGCCGTACGTGCTGCGCTTACGGGTCGCTCACCCAGCGAATTGCAAGAACTTGCGAAGCGCGTATGTGCCGTCGGGACAGTGGCCGAGGTTGAGGCATTGTGCGATGATTTCCTTAACAAGAACAGAATATGAAATGCCTGTAGGAACTACAATTATGCGTTTTGATGAACTACTGTGGATATACTGGAGGTAGGGACCGCATTCATCGCGTCCATTTGCCGGTGTCAAAGGTCAAAGATGGACGTGATGAATGCGGTCCCTACGGTCTCTAGAATAGTTTGTGGAACACCATCATTACGCCCTGGCTCCGTCGCAGCTTTGCAGCCGCTTTTTGCGCACTAGCTGTCAAGCTAGCACTCACAGAAAAATAATTTCCCTCGGTTTTGACACTGCTCAGAAATAACACTACGTTTCAACTTGATGCACTAGAATACCTTTTCAAACTCATCTGAAACAGCGTAGTAGCAGCGGTAAATAGAACAATAGCTACTGCTACGCTTGCTACAAGGAGAGGGAAGGGAAGATGCCCATTGATAGCTTGAGCAGGTAAGGTTGTCATGATACCAATGGGAATGAGCCACGTCAGCACAAACTGGAACCAGTTGGGATACAAACTGATGGGGTAACGAGCGATTTGGAAAATGCTATCAAACATCCATGTAAAGAGGAAACCTGGACTCCAAAAGATGAGAGAGGCAAAAGCGATGAGTATTGAGTAGAGCACGATGACACTAGTACAAAGCGTGATGAGAAACGAGATAACATGAAATAAAGTTAAATTATGCGTTAAAGGGAAAATAGCAACGCCGAGCACACTTAGCCCTAAAAGGACATCGAAGCATGAGAGAAGTCTCCATCGCCGGAAGCTCGCGAGAAACTGCGCATTGACGGGACGCAACAACGTGAAATCGAAGCGACCTTGCCATATCTCGCCATCTAATCCCGCGAGTGCATTAAGGCTCGGACCAATGAAGAGGCTTCGTAGGGCATTAAGAATCAGATATACTCCCAGTAGGGCAAGCGTCTCTTGAAAGTTCCACCCGTTGATGGCTTTTACCTGCTTGAAAAGTACTACAATACCAAGTGCTCCCGTTCCTAAGTTAAGAAAAGAATTCAGCACGCTTACAAAAAAGTTCGAGCGATACATTAACTCCTCTTGTGCCGAGACACGAATAAAAGATGCTAACAAGCGTAGGTAGTACATACTTTTACCCTCCAACAGCAGCATAATGACGCAAACCTCTACGCCAGGTGACAACGAATAAAACGCATGCAATGAGTAGCCAACCGCATTGATACAGTAATCCTGTTAGAAGTTCAGATGACGGTAGATGTCCCAGCAATATCTCGATAGGAAAGCTAATCATGTAACGAAAGGGCAGGATGACTGCTACGTTGTGCAATATGCTGGGAAGGAGTACAACAGGAGCAACCTGCCCTGCAAACAAAAAGATGAGCGTGTCCTGTATCGAGAGCAGCGCGTCGGCACGGGTGAGCCAGAACGCAAGGATAGCCAGCCAATACCCCCAGAGAAAACGTAGTAGCCATGCAAGGAAAAGTGTGGGTAGAAATAGAATGCCATTATAGAGGCTGATATGAAATGTTGGATGAAGTAACGCCGCCAGCATTATAGCTATAGGAACGACAAAGCTCATGTAGACAACTTTGCCTGCGATTTCGCTCGCAAGTACGCCAAAGTGTGGTGAGAGTGGGCGTAAAAGTGTTAAGTTCATGTCACCACTACGAATTGCATCGCCAACCGTCCAATGCGTTTGTGAGTACGTTAGTTGATTCACAAGAATGAGCAAGAGGTAGTATGTTACGAACTCGCCTTGTGTAAGTCCGCCAATTGCTCTGGCATCAGAAGCTGTGTACCAAACAAAGAGTGAGATGAGCGGCGGAACCATCCAACTGAATGCAAGTAGGAAAAAGAAGGTTCGCTGTTGTAACCAGGATAACCATGTACCCTGTATCAAAGCCCAACCGCCACGAAGATTCATACTGCACCTCCCTGATAAATCGTATCTATCACGGTTTCAATGGTCGGGTCTTCAATGGACAGGTCAAGTATAGGAAATGTGTTGAGCAAATGGGACGCTATCTGTGGAACTTCTGACTGGTGGACACGTAACGTCCATGATGTACCCTCATGTTCGATAATTGGTGCCTGAATAGGAAACATAGGAGAAAGATGTTGTTCTACGTATGCATCTTCTAATAGGATACGCAGTAATTTATGTGGAGCAAGCCTGTGAACTAATGCTTGTAAATTGCCGTCATAGAGAAGTGATCCATGAGAAATCAGGATAATTCTGGGACATAATGCCTCTACGTCGGCCATATAATGACTGGTCAAGATAATTGTTGCACCACTTCGACGGTTATATTCTGCGATGAACTGTCGTACGCGACGTTGCATAGAGATATCTAAACCAAGTGTTGGTTCATCGAGGAAGAGAACGGATGGATGATGCAAGAGGGCGGCAACAAGTTCACACTTCATGCGTTCACCTAGAGAGAGCGTACGCACAGGTTTGGCAAGCACAGCATGTAGGTCAAGGAGTTCAAAGAGTTCATCAAGCGTTTGAGTAAGTTGTTTGGGGGGTACACGGTAAATTTCGCCAATAACACGGAACGAGTCGCGTGGTGGAATGTCCCACAGCATCTGACTTTTGTTGCCCAAAACCATGCTTATGCGACGTAAGTAGTCGTGTTTACGTTTCCACGGCGTAAAACCAGCAACTTGTACTTCACCCGAACTAGGATATAAGAGACCGGCGAGTATTTTCAAAGTTGTTGTCTTACCAGCCCCGTTCGGCCCAAGAAAGCCAACGATTTCACCCTCTTCAATTGAAAAATCAATATCGCGTACAGCATCTACCTCTCTATAGGAACGAACAAAAAAACTTTTCACTGACGCATATAGACCTGTGTCGCGTACCGGAACACGATATGTTTTAGAAAGATTAGAAACGATAATTTGAGGGTTGGACATAATGTTCTCCTTTCTCTTGTTCCCATAGCACATATCGAACTTGTGATACTCTTATGCTATATCACTCACGCAAGAATACAGAGCTTTGTGCTTGTATGCTCGTAGCAGATTGCAGAAAGTATGTAATTGTGATTGAAGGTCTAAGATGAGAGTGAAAAAGTTTCTAAGGCCAACTGATCTGGCACAAGCGATAGGGTTAAGCGTTCAGACAGTGCATAATTATGAAGATTGTGGTTTCATTCCGAAGGCCGAACGTAATGAGAAGGGTTATCGACTCTATACAGCACAACACCTTAGAGCAATCCGGGTTGCACGTACAGTCATCGTTGGACACGGTTGGCAGCGAGCACGTAAGATTATGGATTATATACATGCGGGAGAAATAGCCTCAGCACTCGCGGTTATTGACGAACACTCCGCAGAGATACATAAGGATAGACGTGAGGTTGAACAGATGATAGAGATACTACGCACCATGTCAACATCTTTACCAGTTTTGGCGAAAGCAAGCGAAAGGCAGAAGCAAGGTATACACGTTGGGGAAGCGGCAAAATTAGTAGGTGTTCGTGTTTCAGCAGTTCGCTTTTGGGAGGCACAAGGCTTGCTTGCACCAGTACGAGAGCGTGAAAGTAGATACCGGTTGTATGATGACGAACAGGTACGCAGGCTACAAGTCGTGGCACTGTTACGCAAGACAGGGTATGACTTTGATATCATACGGAGAGTATTAGAACAGCTAGCAACGGGAACTTCTGAACAGGTACGCTCGGCGGCAGAGCATCGTCTCCAAGATTTGGCAGAGGTAAGTCGCCGCGCGGTTGAGGCAACGGCGACACTATGGCAGTATATAGTTGAGATAGATCCATTACATTTGATGAAATTGTAGGGACCGATTTATCACGTCCTTGTCGGTGCTTCAATTGTCGACAAGGACGTGATAAATCGGTCCCTACACCATACCCCCCAGCATTCGCCCAACCTGCAACACATCGGTTGACTCAAGATTGCTCAATACAACAACATCGGTATTTGTCGCCGGATAGAAGCCATTATAGGCCAGAAAGCCGTCGATGCGACCGACGTGATAAATCAATTTGCCTTGAGGTTCTTGTGCAAGAAACCAGCCGTAGCCATACCCTTTGTCTGCACCCATCAAACAACTACCCGGACCTGAAGTTGGACATGCAACATGTAGCGCGAACATGGTATGTAACGACGCTTGCGACACAAGTGTATGTGCCGCAAGCGACTGATCCCACAGATACATATCTTCTACCGTAGAGTAAAGTGCTCCTGCGGCATAGAGAACCGACATATCGTATGCATCAGGCTTGCCATAGCCACTGTAGTAGCCTGTGGCATGGTGTGGTAGCGATGGATGTTGACTATCGTAGCCTGTGTTGTGCAGGGCAAGCGGATCAAAAATATTCTTTTGTAGAAACGCAGCGTACGCTATATGCGAAACGCGCTCGATGATGTACCCTAGCAAGACATAGCCTGAGTTGCTGTATCGAAAGGCGGAGCCAGGAGCAAAATCCAGAGACCTATCCTTGAAACGCGCAACCAACTGTTCAACCGTCACCGCCTGTATCCATGTCACCGCGAAATCGGGAAAGTCCGTATAATCGGGAATACCCGAAGTGTGCGTTAAGAGATGCTCTAACGTGATAGACTGCCAATTGGAGGGACAGGCAGGAACATACAGACATACAGAGTCCTGCACATGTAACTTACTCCGTTCCTGTAAGATGAGAATTGCCATAGCGGTAAATTGTTTGGTGACGGAGCCGAGACGGAAACGCGTCTGTGGTGTATTCAAAATATGCTGCTCTTTATCGGCGACTCCATAGCCTTTCTCAAATATGCTGCCGTTGTGTGCGACAAGTATCGAACCATTCATGCCACCCTTTGGTACGAGATGTGTAAGATAAGCATCCATCTGAGCAGCTTTGGGTAACGGAGTCGGTGTTGACGGAAATGTTGGAGCGTTTAGTACTACGTTATTTGCGGTAGGAGTTTTGCCAGGAACTGAGATATTGTTGCTCGTGGTGCTACAACCAGACGAGAAAAAGAGCACAATAAAGAGGATAAAAGGCAGATGCCAACGGATGTCCGCTTCTGTTACGCCTTTGACGCCCTGTTTTCGCCCCATAACAATCTCAACAATGCTCATCTTGCTATATATGAGTGTCTTGAGTTCATCTTCATCAAATGCTACATGTAGTGTAACATATTAATGCACATTTAGGAAATAATATGGTAATTCCAGAATGGACGCCCACGAGGGGACTAACCTCATAGGCGTTCACGTAAGGGATCAACAGAAACCAGGGCATTCCCCTTGTGGGCGCCCGTTTCTCTTACATGAACAGGAAACAATACTTGTCAAAGGCCGTATTTTACGTAGCTTGCTTTACCCCCACAATAATATCGCGGCGTTTAATCACGCGGTCCACGCTATGCGCAAATTGTGTATAGGGCGGCTCGTTGCGAACCATAAGTCCGGCCTCTTGCTCTAAGAAGTTGACCATCTCTGCGCGCTCGATACGTGTGGCGTTCCAGGCCAATGCTATCGTTCCGCCCGGAAAAAGCATACTTGTCCATGTAGGCAACGCATCTCTTAATAGAGAGGATATTTCGCCGAAGTGCTGAATGCCATAGGGGAGATCACCGACAACCGCATGCACACGAGGTCCCCCCACCACTTCGCGCATATGCATATCGGCCTGTGTTGTATCGCCGTTCACCAGGACAAGGACCCGTGCATTCTCCTTACGTCCGATCTCGAATTGAACGCGACGACCGGCCCGCCGTCCACGCTCATCGCGCTCTTTGACATGTATATGCGCGCCCTCAAGATATTGCCGTATAAAGAGTGTGGTTGTCTCGACATCTTGCTTATCCAGTTCAATGCCAAAGGCGTCATAGCCAGCACTGAGCGCGAGAAAGAGCGTCGTACCCCCACCAGCCAAGGGATCGAGAATGCGCAAACGCTCATCCATAGTGTTGGCATATGCGCCAGCAAAAAGTGCTACATTGAGCAGGACGCGTGTGAAAACCTCGTTTGTCTTGCCCTTATAACGTCGTGCCTCCGCCATCTCCAACGGCACAAACGGCACAAAGCTCGGCTCTACCGGACGCAACAACGGACCGGTTATAGTGCCAATCTCATCAAAATATTCATAGATCTCGCTCGTCGCCGCCAAGCGAGCAAGTACAGATAGCAGATATGGCGAAAGAGATGCATCTTCATCAAGTGTGACTATAAGATATGCCTGTCCTGCAAGCGTAGTAGGCTTACATTCACTGATAGATGCACCTAAAGGACTGGCAAGCAGTTCTGGTGCCGCAAGGGTTGCAACCATGTTGGCATATTGTGTGCTACGTTGTGGCGTAATTTTTAGTGCGAGTTTCATAGAAAATATCACCTCGAAAAGACCCATAAATCCTTTGTTAGAAAACTTTGAAAATCAGATATTTGTTCGCGCAATCGTTCGTTAACAAGCATATCTGGCCTTGGATCAACGTAATAAACACCATCAAGACGATTTAACGCGACAGTATAACCTAAAAAGTGGTTTGTCTTGAAGGTTGAGGCTATACCAAAATGACGGTCTCCACTACGTTCGAGGTCTTTCTTTGCTGTTGCTCTCTGTACATCGTGTAGAAAAATAGCTACTACAGGAATTTCTCTTTCAAGCAGTTTCGTCAATAAGTACTTATCCAGAAATATCTTGTCTATTCTATCTTTACTAGTTGTTTTAACCGAACCAACAATTTCGGAAGGATGAATATACTTATGTTTGAAGTCAGAATAAGTTCGTTATGAGAAAAGATAACATCCAGTTCATAAGACATGGTATAACCAGGATAGTTAGGTATAGGAATTGTTATTGTACGAGGTTCGCACACTAATCCCACTTCTTGAATGAAGAGCTTAATCAGTGTTTCAAAAAGTTGTCCTATCCGTTTTCGCGTTTGGTTTGGGTCCTCAAACGCATCTCCTATACAGCCTATAGATTGCCGAATGGTGTATACAATCTTATTAATTGGTTTTGATGACAAAAATGACTGATTGCTAGCTTGGTTATATATATCTTCATGTCTCAATTTAAGTTCGGCAAGTAGTGTTATAACCTTCTCAAAGATGTC
>CAXTUE010000056.1:0-13265 GCA_964247355.1 uncultured Ktedonobacteraceae bacterium
GTATAAGCGAACAAATTAGCAAAGAATATTCTGTTTTACTGGAATTATCGTCGCTTTCTCTCAAAAACTTTAAGTATATCGTACTAAACAACCTTAGGATTTTTGCGTAAAAGCAGTTTAGACGAGTTATTACATGTAGAACAGGAGGTAAAAATGTATATGTTGCCAAGTCTGGTGTGTGGAATGAGAATAAGATAACGTGTAGAGTTGTTCATTGGAGTAGATGTATTCTAAGACAGTTTCTGAAAATAGAACTTTTGGTCTAAATTAATCTTGACTTTCCCTGCTCAACGCTGTATTCTTCTGAAGAGCAACGAAAGCAATTTGAAATGAGGTATTGGGTGATGGCTCGCTCCTCCAAGATTTCCCCGCAGCAAGAAGAGGTTGGTCAGGGGACACTATTCTCGTCTGAGCAAAAGGACGAGCAGGCACAAACGTCTCCGCTGCGAGCAGAGGCAAAGGGACCCGTGCGTAACAAAAAAAATATAGCGTATTCCGCAGCAGATATTCAAGTACTCGAAGGTATAGCAGCAATTCGCCATCGTCCGGGCATGTATATCGGCTCGACCTCCAGCTCTGGTCTTGTTCACTTGATTTGGGAGGCATTAGATAATGCAGTTGACGAAGCGGTAGCTGGCTATGGCAAAGATATCTGGGTAAGTGTAGATAGGGAAGGCTGGGTAATAGTTCGCGATGAAGGTCGTGGTATGCCTTTCGATTTGATGTTGTATCAGGGCGACTACATTCCTGCCGCAACGGTTATTCTCACCGTTCCTCACTCTGGTGGTAAATTTGCCGAGGGTGCATACAAAACGGCGGGCGGCTTGCACGGCGTTGGCTCTACCGTGATTAATGCGCTCTCCGAAAAACTAGAATTGACGATTTGGAAAGATGGGCAGGAGTTTACGC
The DNA here is from genome assembly GCA_964247355.1 of uncultured Ktedonobacteraceae bacterium. Lineage (GTDB taxonomy): Bacteria > Chloroflexota > Ktedonobacteria > Ktedonobacterales > Ktedonobacteraceae > JBBQVS01. The sequence goes on from CAXTUE010000056.1 coordinate 910, forward strand.
AAACATTTAGCCGTGGTGCCGCAGTTCCACATGCTATCATGCCGTGTGATCCGAAACTGCATGGAACGCAACTGCGCTGGTTATATGACCGTTCGGTATTTGATGTCGACGCGTACTACTCGCTTGAGGCGATAGAAAGTCGTCTCAGTGCCGCCGCCTATCTCAATCGCGGTGTCTCGTTTCACCTGGATGCGTGGGACGACGCAGCAAACGAGCAAATAAGTCGCACATTTTATTCGCGTGATGGTCTGCCGGACTATGTGCGTGAACTGTCTACAACGGGTACTAGTGTCCCATTATCGAAGCATGTCATTGGTATTGCCAAAGAAAAAGATGGTGTGCAGGTCGAGGTCGCGCTACAACCTACTACAGGCTACAAAATCGCCATGTACAGCTACGCGAATGCGGTACGTACACGAGATGGTGGAGTGCATGAGACAGGCTTTAAAGCGGCTTTGACAAAGGTTGTCAACGATTATGCCATCAAGCTTGCTGTAATTAAGAACCGGGAGAAAGACGGTTTCAAGCCGGAAGTCATTCAGCAGGGATTGAACGTGGTCATCTCAGTAAAACTGACCAATCCGCAATTTCAGGGTCAGACAAAGGATCGTCTAAACAACGCGCCTGTCGAGGGTATTGTGCGCTCTGTGGTTGACGAAGGGTTGAAGGATTGGTTTGAAAGCAACACAGGTGCCGCGAAAGAGTGGCTCAAAAAAATTCAGCAGATGCAGAAGGCACGCAATGAAGCACAACTCGTCGAAGAGTTAGCGCGTGCAGGCAACAAGAAAAATGGCGAGTTGATTGATACCTCGCTGTCAAAGAAATTTCTCAAATGTAACTCGTCGGACCCCAGTCGTTCGGAGCTTTTTATTGTCGAAGGCGATTCTGCCGGTGGTAGTGCTGGTCAGGGGCGGTTCTCTGAGTTTCAGGCCGTACTTAAGTTAAAGGGTAAACCTCTGAATGTCGCGAAGGCCGATCTTGAGCGTATCGTTGAGAATGAAGAGATTCGCACCATTATCAACGTGCTGGGAACGGGAACACGCGGTACATTTGATATCAGCCGACTCAAGTTCAGCCGTGTCATTATCGCGACAGACGCAGATGTCGATGGTTTACATATACAATGACTCTTATTGTGTACATCGCCTGTCCTCCGCTTTATTCAGTGAAGTACAAAGGAAAAGTGGTCTGGCTGCTTGACGATGAAGAGCGCATAAAGTTTATTAATAACCGGCCTGACGCGCAGGGATTGGAGTTCAAGCGTTTCAAAGGTCTGGGTGAGATGAATCCGAAAGAGTTGCGAGACACCACGTTTGATCCGGCGCACAGGACGCTTAAACGAGTTACGATGGAAGATGGTGTACTGGCGGCAAAGCTGGTGATGGAATTGATGGAAGACAAGAATGCCGAGGTGCGACGTACCTTCCTGGCGGAACATGCACGTAAAATTAAAGAACTGGACGTTTAACATATATGGCCCGTACACGTTTAGGAAACGCAGCCAATAACGGCAATGGAGAGGGACCGGTTGTTGGTGTTATCCGAGAAGAAGATTTCTCGCTGATTATGTCGCAAGCATTTGCGACATACGGTCTCTCGGTAGTAACTGATCGTGCGCTCCCAGATGCACGTGATGGTCTGAAACCTGTTCAACGCCGTATTCTGGCTGGGATGCGCGAAGCACGTTATCTCTCGACGCGTTCCACTGTCAAGAGTGCCGAGGTTGTTGGACTGATTCTTGGCAACTATCACCCGCATGGTGATACATCGGTGTATGACGCCGCCGTGCGCATGGCGCAACCCTTTTCGATGCGCTACCCGCTTATTGAAGGGCAGGGTAACATGGGCAGCGAGGATGGCGATGCACCTGCGGCCTATCGTTACACCGAAATGCGCCTCTCACCTCTTGCGGAAGCACATATGGCCGATATGGAGCGTGAGACGGTTCCGGTGCATCCGACGTACAAGCAGGACCCAAAGGTCGTTGAGCCGGACTATTTGCCGGGGCGTATTCCGCCTATTGTCAATTCTTCGAGTGGTATTGCGGTCGGTCTCTCGACGAATATTCCACCGCACAATCTTGGCGAGGTGTTGCGTGCCTGTACTGCTCTACTGGATCGTCCAGATATGGATGTTGAGCAGTTCATGACGTATGTCAAAGGTCCTGATTTCAGTCAGGGCGGGAGCGTAATCGGTATTGACGGCATTCGAGACTACTTTACGACGGGCAAAGGGCGTATCATTGTGCGAGCTGAGGTACGGCTTGAGGAGACGCCGCGCAACCGTTCGCTGATTATCACGCAAATCCCACCAATTGGGCGCGATAAAATTAAGGCATCTATAGTTAAAGCCATCAACGCGCGTAAGTTGGAAGGGTTGATGCCCGATGTACGCGATGAGAGCGATACCGAGAAGGGCATGCGTATCGTACTGGACCTGCGTCGCGATGCCGATGCCGCACAAACACTCTCGCAGTTGTACAGCGAAACGGACCTACAGGTTGCGCTTTCGTTCCAAATGGTCTTTCTATTTGGGGAGTCGATGCAGGCTGCACGGCAACCAAAACAGGTCGGCATGATTGAACTGCTGAACTACTGGAACACACACCAGATCGACATCCTCACAAGACGGGCGCAATTTGATCTGCGTAAGGCACGAGAACGTCTACATGTGGTCGAGGGCTTAATCATTGGCGCCGAACATGCAGAGCAGGTCGTCAGAATATTCCAGAAGGCAGAGGACCGCAACGCCGCACGTGCCGAGATTGAGAAGAAATATAAGCTTACTACCATTCAGTCTGATGTGATTGCATCTATGACGCTGGCACAGGTGACGCGTCTGGACGCTGGCAAATACGCGAAGGAGCAAGGTGAACTGCAAACGCGCATTAGCGAGCTAGAGCAGTTGCTATCGGACCGCAGACTGCTTATCGCATCGCTTAAGAAAGAGATGCAGCAACTTATCAAGCAGTTTGGCGATGAGCGGCGCACGGTGATTGACGTAAAAGGCGTGGTAGCTGCTCCTATTGAGAGAGTAGCGAGCCTCCATCAACGCGAACCACTGGCGGTAGCTGTAACGCGTTCTGGTGCTCTAAAAGCTTTGTCGAGCGATACCTTTGTACCAAAGGGAAAAAGTGGGAGCGCAACATATACAACCGTTCGTGGTGATGAGCAGTTACGTCAAGTGCTTGCAACAACTTCGCAAGATTACCTGCTCTGTATCTCTTCAACAGGACGCGTCTTTCAAGTTGCTTCACATAGCATTCCTGTTGGCAATCGTTCCGCAAAGGGCGAGCCGATGCGCAAGATACTCGGTATGGCTACAGGCGAAGAAATTGTGATGGTGCTACCTATCGAGACGTATGATGAGGACCGTTATCTCGTGACTTTTAGCAAACTGGGCAAGGTCAAGAAATCGGCGTTAAGCGAATACAAGACGGCAGATGTCGATGGTTTGCAAGATATGAAGCTAGCAGAGAGTGACAGTATCGTTGCAGCATTGCTATCTCGTGGACAGGGTGAGTATCTCATTTCGACCGATAATGGGCAGACGTTGCGTTTTTCTGATGAAAGCTTACGGGCACAGGGACGCGTTGGACAGGGTGTTGCTGCAATCGCGCTTGCACCAAAAGCGTCAGTTGTGAGTGCTTCATATCTTGATAAAGAGCAAGCATCGTTAGAGGAAATCAGTCTGCTCGTTGTGACAGAAAATAGTTTTGTCAAAAAGGTCCCCACGAGTCAATTCCCACAAAAGGGCCGTGCGACAGGTGGTGTAGCAACAACCGATTTGCTTGAGAAAGACCGTATTCTGCTGACCACACTTGTCAACGAGAATGACACTCTGCTCTTGACCTGGACAGGCGAGAATGGCGACGCGGTAGTAGCAACGAAGGCGAGCGAAATTAAGACATTTCCGCGCGCCAAACGAGGTATCCCTTTGTTTAATGGGCGAATGGTGGGTGTAGTAAAACTGTAGGAGGCTCATTCTATTACACTCTATTAGCAATTAACCATGTTGGAGGTTTGTTGGAACGTTCCCTCAATCCTTCAGACTGTATCAATTGTCGAGCAGAGTGTAATAGAATGTAAATCTCTACAGTGATCTTTTTTCAGTTCTCTTCATTCGATAGCGATGCACCCTCTCGTTCACCTAGCGTTTGCTCTTTTGCCTCGTACATCTGTATGCGCGCAATAGCGATCCAGACACAGACAATGGCGAGGACAATAATGAACGAAGCTGAGGCATATACTTGAAAATGTCCCCACGTCGTGTACATGAAACCGCCGACGAGTGGTCCGACAATCCATCCAAGCGATTGCAACGATTGCATGGCGCCACTCACACGACCTTGTTCGTTTCGTCCAACTAGTTTAGAAACGAGACCGCGCAGAGCATTTTCGACAAGGCTACCTGACCCTGCGAACAAGATGATACCGATAAGCAAGAGAATTGGTGTAGCGAGAAACGCGATGGAACCCAGCACAAGGTAGCTGATGCCAACCAGCACTAAGGCGATGAGACCGAGCTTGATGTTGCCCAGCCATGCGAGCAACCAACCGACCAGCACCCCCTGGACGAGAATGTCTACCATGCCGAGCACCGTAATCACGAGACCGACCTGCGTGACATTGAAGCTAAGGCTGTCTTTCATCAAGACGGTGATCGTCGTCTGCAACATGCCTACTGGGAAAGCATAGAAGAACCAGGCCAGCAGTAACCAGCGTACGTTTGCCCAACGAAACACGGACACCAGTTGTTTCAAGGGATTGAGTTCGCTCACAGCAATCGAGGGAATGCGGTGCTCTTTCTGCAAACTCTCTGGCAACAAGAAGTAGCCACAGACGAGCGTCAGCAGGAAAAGGCCAGCAGCGGCAAGAAAGGGGGCGCGATAGTTAATTGTTGCAAGCAGTCCACCAAGCGCAGGACCAATGAGAGTACCGATACCTGCCGCACTGCCCAGCATACCAAAGTACTTGCCACGTTCCTCTGGTTCTGTGATATCAGCGACATAGCCAAACAAGACACTGATGTTGCCGCCCGTCAAGCCATCAATGATACGTCCGAGGAAGAGCAACCAGAGCGCACCGCCAAGGCCCAAGATGAGATAGCCAAACGCGGAACCAAGGAGACAGATGAAGAGAATGGGGCGTCGCCCAAAACGGTCGCTGAGAACACCTAAACCTGGAGCGGCGAGCAACTGGCAGATCGCATAGGTTGCGGTCAGCCATCCCACGATGACTGCAAGATTATTCGGATGAGCAAGGTACTGGACGACGAGAAACGGAACAATAGGTACAATGATCGTTATACCCATCGTATTCAAAAGTGTGATAACGAGAAGAAGCACGAGAGACGTGCGTCCTACAGACGTAGGACCTGTTGACGTGTTCATGGGAGTGTTCTACCTTTTCAAAAAAATTCTATCCTACTCCTTCACAGATGGAGGAGTAGCATGAACCTTTTCAAACAAGTTTGAGCCGTTTTCGCGCGGTAGATACGCTGAACACCTGTTTACGAACTGTATTCACGGAGATGGTTTATGCCCAAACAGAGTGGACAATAGGAGAGCTAGCTCTGCTCTCTTCTCGCTATGCGCCGCATGCGCTGTGAATACATTCGTACGATGAGCAAGAACGCTGACAATGGACATTCGTTGTAGGAGTTGTCAACGCTTCACCCTTGCTTCATTGATATGTTTGCTGTTTGCTTTTTGAAAGGACGCATTAATCTTAGCACAGGGCGTTTCTATCTGTCAAGCGTCGTTTCCTCTGTCTGCTCGGCATCTTACAATTGACCGTTTTCCTCCTCCGTTCTCTTTTTTCTAAACGGCAAGTCGCCCATTGTAAGGTAGCCAGCAAGTGAGGCAACCATGATTGCAAATATCGAGTCCATTTTGAGCAAGAGAAAGATGATACTGGCGAGTAGATAGGCGACGAGCCATGCTAAAACGACTGTAGACCAGAAGCGTCTGCGGGTGCGATATACTTTTGTGCTGGCGACAATGAGCGTAAAAAATAGCAAGGATACAGTCAGAACGCCATAAAGGGTAAACATGTCTTTGATAATAAACATAGTTTCTCGGTACTCTTTGTTCATACGTCAACTTGTTCTTCGATAAATCGTATTAGCAGAAACGGTCAGAGTCTACAACGTGTAGACTCTGACCGTTAAACGTGTTTTTGTTGCATTCCGTGCATTAGAGGGTTGGTGGGGGGCCATTAAAGGTTGTTGGCGGAACGTACGGGTCAACATTCTGGCTGACTGCATCGGAAGGACGCTCAGAGCGAATGACTTCGATGGAGCACTGTGCCAGCAATGCACCGATAGCACCAATAGCGGCCAGTGCGGGAGCGACGAGGACGCCGACGACACCAACACTCAGAGGAATCTCCATAATGGTGTGTCCCTCTTGCTTGATGATAATGCGACGTACATTGCCTTCGTGGACAAGCTCCTTGACGCGTGAGAGCAACTGCTCACCCATCACCTGAAGCTCTTCATATCCCTGCTTCTGCTCGATGTTGACGTTTGGATCTTGTGACATACCTATACTTACTCCTTCTCTTTTTCCCTTCCGAGAAACATTATGTACTTTCTCAGGGGTCTATACCTGAATTGCATATCCTTATGCGTGTATAGTATTTTCCAGATGTGTGCCACGTTTCATCAACTTGGCTACATATGGTATACGCACAGTACACAGGAAGAGTTGCTTTTTACACGACCTAGTATCAGCAGTTCAGGGCATAGATATTAAACTGCACCTTCCAAGATGCTATAGGGTGAGCGAGTGGGCCAGATACGAACTAAGCGTAGACCCGCGCCCTCAAAGAGCGCACGATATTGGGCTTCGTACCGCTCTTGACCGCTTGCGACCGCCAGGAGTTGCAGGTCAATCAGCTTCGTCGTTACCATCGTTTTGCCTGGTAACAATACTTGCTCAGCGACCAACACGCGTCCATCTGTATTCATCGCCTTGCGGCAATTGGAAAGAATGCAAATACACTCCTCGTCGTTCCAATCCTTAATGATCTGCTTCATGATGTAGGCATCGGCCTTTGGAACCTCTGCAAAGACATCGCCCGCCACCAGTTCGCAACGAGCTGCTATTGGAGATGAGGCAATATGCTCTCGTGCCTCCTTAATGACTGTTGGAAGATCGAACAAGATGCCTTGTAGTGTTGGTGTTGTCTGAAGGATAGTTGTTAAGAGACTTCCATATCCGCCACCAATATCTACCAATGTATGAAATTGGGAGAAATCATACGCTTGAGCGATAGGAGCATTGACCTGCATCGAAAAGCCTGTCATCGCCTTGCTAAACCGTTCACCGACCTCTGGATTTTTGCCGAAGTATTCCCATAAGTTCATATGATAGAGATGCTCTAAAGCTGTTTGACCTGTTTCCAAACTATACCCAAAAGCTTCCCAGGAATGCCATTGCCACGGCTCTCCATGAAGCAAGGAGACGTTATACATTGAGCCAGGAACGTCAGGGCGTAGCACATGAGAGAGTGGAGTTTGAGCAAAAGTGCTTGGTTCTACTTCCTCAAAAACACCAAAACTTGCCAACGTCGCTAACAAGCGATAGAGTGCCTCTGGCTGCGTTCCCGTTGCCGATGCTAACTCGGTAACAGTCTTCGAGCCATCCTTGACAAGCGATGCAATATCGAGGCGTGTGGCATGATGAATTGCCTGTGTTTTCATCATGCCACACAGTAAATCGAGCATGATTGCCTGTGGTGGAAGTTGAGCGTGTACATTCTGTGTCATTGAGTACGTACCCTTCTTTTGAAGAATGTATTTCTACGTCCGTTTTTGCTGAGGTGGATTTGTGACAGCACTATTATGCTGTTGTACAAGAATATCTACAGGCGTTCCTGTCGGGTGCCATGAAATACGTCCGTTAGGTTGTTGATTACGTGCTTGAATATAGAGTGCAAGGGCTGCATCATACTGGTGCAGTTTGAGCGAGTCCTGACGCCATCGTTGTAAGCGGGAGAGAAGATTGTTAAGAGACCCTGCCACTTCCCAAAGAACGGCTCCCTGATGCAAAGGAACTCTAGCAGAGAAATTGCCATTGGCAACATGCATGTGGGTCTGAATGATTTGTTGAACGCTCCTTTCTAGTTCGCGTTTCTGCTCGGCCTCCATTTGAGCCTGTTCGGCCATCGTTCGTTCGAGAGTTGCGATAGTCGTGGCGCGGTCGGCGCGAGCAATAGCTTGAGTTGCACTTGTCACCCAGAGATAGGTAATCACTGCCACGCTCACTTGAATGACAATAGGACGTGCAAGCGCATCTTGAAGAGAGGTTGTATGTAGAAGTGCATGGAGCGCAGAGTCTTGTGGAAATAAAAAGGTCAAGGTTGACACGATAAAGATGATGTGTATGGATGCATCAATGAAAACAGCAATAGGAGGCAGCAGTGAGACGGCGAAAAGTTCAGGAAGCACAAGTAAGTCGAGAAGTGGCAATAAGAAAATAGAAATTGTGGGATAGGAAAGCCAGTTCAGCATCAAGGACAGATCAAGTGCTGATACCACGAGAATACCAGCAATGATCACCTGTCCGCGACGGTTCATAGCAACTGCTAGCAGGAGTATAACTATCGTTGCCGCAATGTTGTATCCGAGCGCATGATTCACAAAGACACCAACTGTCAACATAACGATTGTTGCCACGACAAGTATCATAAGTAGCGCGATACTGATAAGGCGTCCTCGTCTATATACTTCACGTTGCTGCAAATTCGCGCTGTCAATGGGTGGATTTGGGGCTGCTACGCGATACCACCATCCTAATCTGCTCTTTTGCACAAGAGGTTGTTGCTCAATCATTTCTACTGTTGAAAGCTGCGGTTGTATTTCCTGACTTATCGGTGGGGAAGCGGATGAAAATGTACGATTCTCTGGTAACATACTATCTCTCTTTCTAGTTGATTGCTACTTTTAATAATTTTTGATAAAGTCTATTTCATTTGATAGATGAGAAAAACAAATTAAGAAATTAGCCCCCAGGACTGAAGTGTGCGTAGTGCAATTACCACGTCCTCTTCCCTCATAGCAAGAACAGCAGCTAGTTTGTGTACTGAACGTTGACCATCCACGAGAGCTAATACTTTTCGGTATTCTCTAGGTAGCGTTTGCAAGGCTTCTTCGCCGCGTGAAGTGCGATGAGGCACAGGCTCTGTAGATACAGGCGGATTACTGATAGATTGAGTTCTATGTATGGGGATCGACTTCTCTTCTAAAGAAGACCGCTCCTGTGAAGTACGCGGCTGCCAATTCCATTCGATGACACCCACATTAAAAAGGAGGTGCAACGCATCCTCCCCTTCTAAAATGTGCTCCTCATGTTTATATGTAATAGTACAGGCGCGTATTATGCCACTATCGAGGAGAATGCTTGCTTCTAGTATCTGACGCGGGCCAGAAAAGCGAAACTTATCGGATGGTATTTCAGCCTGAACGAAACCATGTTGTTTTTGTCGAGACAAAATGTGCAGAAGCGTTTTCAGATCGAGTGTAAACGATTGCATCTTTCTCCACTCTTAGGCTGTTTCTTCAACATGTTGATTTTTCTTATTTTTAAAGAACATTTAGTATGATATCATGCAAAAACTGTAATGCAAAGAGTTTCACCCATAAGTTTTAGAGGAACATAGAATTTTTTATAGAAATTTAATACTTTTCATGAAAAACACTCAAGAGAAGCTTGCAATGAACTTACAGCAAACGATCAAACAACTTCTTTATATGCGATATGATATAAGCTATAGAGATTGGCCTTTTGCTTAGATATGAATAGATGTACAACTTCCTTTGAGTAACAGCTCGAAGAGAAGCAGATGTTATAACGGAAAACAGAAAGGAAGTCATTCAACTTATGGATAACAATGCACTCTGGTATATCAATGGGCGTTGGGTTGCTCCGAATGAGGGAACGATTTCAATTAACGATGTTGCTGTTCTACGTGGCTATAGTGCCTTTGAGTCGCTGCGCACCTATAATCGACGACCATTTCATCTCGAAGAGCATCTTAACCGACTTTACCGCTCGGCTAAGATGATTGAGCTAGATATTCCTTATCCACGGGAACATATTGTGGACATCATTGCGGAGGTTATCGAGCGCAACGCCTACAAGCATGCTTCGATACGTATTCTTGTTACAGGTGGTGAGACCGAGGATGGTATTTTGCCCTCTGGCAATCCAGTTCTGGCAGTCCTGACTACGCAACTTGGCGAACGCGACATGGAACGTTTCACAAGGGGGTATAAGGTGATTACCAGTCGGCTACAGCGAGTATCACCGGGGGCAAAGACGACAAACTATATCGAAGCGGTTCGTTCGCTCAAGGAGGCCACACGGCGCGATGCGGTAGACGCACTTTTTGTGAATGAGCAGGGCCACGTTTTAGAGGGAACACGCAGTAACTTTTTTGTCTTTCGTGGCAATACGCTTGTCACGCCTCGTGTAGGTATTTTACTTGGTGTCACACGCAACACCGTGCTAGAACTCGCGCAAGGTCTCTTTATGATTGATGAACGCCCCATTTCTATAGACGAATTAAGTCAGGTGGACGAGGCATTTATTACCTCATCGTCGAAAGAGATCACGCCAGTCATTCAAATTGATGATATTGTTATTGGTAGCGGTAAGCCGGGGCCACGCACTACCGCATTAGAGCAACGTTTCATAGAGATGGTCGAGCGAGGAGATTTTTAGAATGCAATTGGAACAATATTTGCGAGAAGTGCCTAAGGCAGAACTACATGTACATCTTGAGGGTTCGATACTGCCTACAACGTTGCTGAAACTCGCAAAACGCAATAATGTAGCGTTGCCTGTCACAACGCTAGAAGAGATGCAACAGTGGTTCAAGTATAGAAACTTTCCTCACTTTGTAGAAATATATGTTGCTATCTCTAGCTGCTTAAAGACTGCGGAAGACTACGAACAGATTGTTTATGAGTTTGGTGAGACGATGGCACGTCAACACATCCGCTATACCGAGGCTACGTTCTCTGCTTGCACTCATCGCTACACGTTAGGCATACCACATGATGTATACTTCACTGGTCTCACGCGAGGCCGTGAACGTGCGAAGCAAGACTTTGGTGTTGAAATCAACTGGATTTTCGATATTGTGCGTGACGCAGCTGAAGGTCCAGGTATGTCGCAGCGCGCGGATTATACGGTAGCCGTTGCGAAAGAGAGTATGTCTGATGGAGTGGTGGCGTTAGGACTTGGCGGCCTGGAAGTTGGCTATCCACCCGAATGGTTCGAGAAATGGTTTGAGCAGGGAAGAGCAGCAGGATTGCACAGTATTCCTCATGCTGGAGAGACCGAAGGACCTGCGAGTATATGGGGTGCGATTCGTGTGTTAGGTGCCGAACGCATAGGACATGGTGTTCGAGCTATAGAAGACCCGGAGCTTGTCGGGTATCTTGCCGACAAGCAGATACCGCTTGAGGTCTGTCCAACCAGCAATCTGCGTTTGGGCGTCTATCCTTCGCTACAAGAGCATCCCTTTCCGAAACTTTACAAAGCCGATATTCCGCTTACTATAAACTCTGATGACCCGCCATTGTTCAATACTACGCTTAACAACGAGGTAGGACTGTTAGCGAGTGCATTTCATTATGATAAGAATACAATTGATGAGATATTACTGAATGGAGTTCGCTATAGTTTTTTGGCAGTGGAACGAAAGCGAGTGATGGAGGAGCAGTTTCGTGAAGAGATGAAGCGGCTAGATAACTTATCCTAAGTCGAATTCACCAGATCAAGGACATTGCGTCCCCTTCTGCAACAAATCCTATTTTTTCGTACACTGGTCTGCCAACTTCAGTGGCGTGAAGCCAAAGGCGTCTAATGCCCGTTTCTTTTGCATAAGAAATTATTTCTTGCAACAAGGTAGTTGCAAGTCCTTGACCACGCCATTCTGGAAGAGTGTACATATTTAAAATATACCCCTCCTTGCCCAGGAGATTTTCTGGAACGGGTAGCCTTTCAAATGGGACAAAACCACTACTTGCAACAATACGAGAGTTGCTTTCCGCAATCCATGCGAGAAAAGACTTCTGGGGCAAGGATTTTATCAGGAAGGCACGAATTGCTTCAGGGAAAGCGGATGCGTCTCTTTCTACGAGTTCTCCCGTTTCTTCAAAAAGCAAGAGGCGAAGCTGGACAAGCTGGTCTACGTCATCAACGGTTGCACGTCGAATGGGGAGCATACGGGTCTCCTTGAAAGCTCTATTACATATATTGATAAAATAACGTGGTAGGAACGGACGCCCACTGCCGCGCATCATTCCCCGAAGGTGGCTCGGGGACTCACCCTACTATACAC
>CAXTUE010000057.1:0-11330 GCA_964247355.1 uncultured Ktedonobacteraceae bacterium
GCCACGCTTGTCAATATCGACTCAGGAACAGGACAGACTGCGGGTATCAATCAGATTATAGCGTATTTACAGCAGTGGATGACCGAACTTGGCTTCGAGGTGACGATACATGCAAGTGAAGGCTTCGGGAACAATCTTGTTGCTCATATACAGGGTAAGGGTACGACGCGTACATTGCTTGTAGGCCATATCGACACCGTGTACACACAGGGAGCGGTACAGACGCGACCATTTCGACGCGAAGATGATATCGTGTATGGTCCTGGGGTGATCGACATGAAATCAGGCGTTATCATGTGTATCTATGCTTTACGCGTCTTGTTGGAAGAGGGCTTTGACCAATTTGGCGAACTCTACGTTGTGTTCAATAATGATGAAGAGATTGGTTCAACGGGTAGCGCACCTCTCTTACGCGATATCGCGAAACTCGTGGATGTCGGATTAGTGCTAGAGTCCTCGCGCTCCCCCAATATCGTCACTAAGGCACGAAAGGGTGCTGATAAATATGTTCTTGAGGTAAGCGGTGTTCCGGCCCATTCCGGTGCTGAGCCACAAAAGGGGCGCTCGGCAGTCGTCGAACTTGCGCACAAAATTATTGCTATCAATAACATTAGCACACTCTTTTATGGGGTGACGTGTAACGTCACGCGTATCAGTAGTAGTGAACAACTCAATATGGTACCTGACATGGCACGCTGTCACATCTCTATACGAGCATTTGATGAGCGCGGCCTCGATATGGCAGCCGACGCATTAGAGCAAATTATCGCGGGTAGCAGTGTGCCGGACACGAAGTCGCGATTGATACGGATGCCTGGAAGAAGGCCCTACCAGCCAACACCAGCAATGCTTGACCTGCTCTCTATGGCGCAAACTGAAGGGAATGCGCTTGGCCTGAACATTGTTGGAGAAGGTAAAGGTGGCGTCTCTGATGCGAATACGCTTATGGCGGCAGGCATTCCGACGCTTGATAGTCTTGGACCGGTTGGCGGCGGTATGCACAATCTTGACCGTGAGTATCTGCGTGCGGATTCGATAGCCTTGCGTGGTGCTCTACTTGCAGGCTTGCTGCAGCGTATTAGCCTGTCAAAATCTACAGGGGACGAGCCATTGCGATAGCTAGTGTGTTATGTACAAAAATTGTGTATACTATACATAAGGAAATAATACAAATAGGAGCACGTTATGGGATTTCATGGTATGGGTGGAGGGATGGCGGCGTATGCAGAAGAACAGAAAAAACGCGGACGGAAGACCGATGCGCGTACGGTAAGGCGCATTGCTCAGGCATTTAGCCCGTACAAACTTCAGGTCGTGCTGGTCCTGATTGCCATCATTCTGACGACAGTTTTAGGACTGGTCAACCCGCTTTTGATTAAATACATTTTTGATGATGCCATCGCACCAAAGAGGACGGACCTGCTCTTGCTCTTTGTCGGCCTGATGATTGTTACGCCTATTATCACCGGCATTATCGGTGTGGGACAAACATATCTGAACAACGTGGTCGGGCAGAACGTCATGCGCGACTTCCGCAACAGGCTGTATGCGCACTTGCAAAGCATGTCTCTGCGCTTCTTTACTGGAACACGCACGGGCGAAATTCAATCGCGCCTATCAAACGATGTCGGCGGTGTACAGGGCGTCGTCACTGATACCGCGACAAGCATTGTCTCTAATGTATCGACGTTTATCAGTACGCTGATCGCGATGCTTATTCTCAGTCCACTACTGACGCTTGTGTCGCTTGGCGTCTTGCCAATCTTTCTCTGGATCACCTATAAAGTCGGCAATGTTCGACGTTCGACAAGTAAAGAGACACAAAAGAGTCTTGCCTCGCTAACCTCAATGATGCAAGAGACGCTTTCAGTCAGCGGCATTCTGCTCATCAAGACCTTTGGTCGTCAGAAGTATGCTCAAGACCAGTTCGAGACAGAAAATCAGAAACTGACATATCTGGAAGTGCGGCAGCAGATGATCGGACGCTGGTTCTTCATGTTGATCGGAACCTTTTTCTCGATTACACCCGCTCTCATCTACCTGATCGCTGGTTGGCAAGCCATACACGGCAATTCGCTGTATTCTTTCGGAACCATCGTGGCGTTTACAACGCTACAGAGCAGAATCTTCTTTCCAATCGGACAACTTCTGACCACACAGGTAGAGGTACAGGGTGCGCTGGCTCTGTTTGACCGCATCTTCGAGTATCTCGATCTGCCGGTCGATATTCAAAACAAGCCGAATGCATTGACGCTAGCACCGGACGCAGTACGAGGCGAAGTGAGCTTTAAGAACGTTACATTTACTTACAAACGTGACGAGCCAAGCATTCTAAAAGGACTGGGCAAGGAAGAGGGGCCGAAGCGTCCTGCGTCCGAACTCGGAGTACCAGCACCCAAAGCCGAAGAGGTCGAGGAGCCACGCATCACGTTGAACAACGTCTCGTTCGACATTTACCCCGGCCAGCTAGCAGCTCTTGTTGGACCCAGTGGGGCGGGCAAGACGACGATGACCTACATGGTGCCGCGCCTGTATGACGTGGATAGCGGCTCGGTAGAGATTGACGGGCATAATGTGAAGGATGTAACGCTTGAGTCACTGGGTAGTGTTGTAGGCGTGGTCACGCAGGAAACGTACTTGTTTCATGCCTCGGTTCGCGAAAACCTGCTCTACGCGCGCGCCGATGCCTCCGAGGAAGAGATGATCGTGGCGGCAAAGGCGGCGGCCATACACGACCGCATCATGGAGCTTGAAGATGGCTATGATACCATCGTCGGTGAGCGTGGTTACAAGCTTTCCGGCGGTGAAAAGCAGCGTATCGCCATCGCACGTGTCATTCTCAAGAATCCGCGTATTCTTATACTTGATGAGGCCACCAGCGCGCTCGATACGCACTCTGAGCGACTCATTCAAGCTGCGCTTGAACCCTTGATGAAGGGGCGTACAACGCTTGCCATCGCGCACCGTCTCTCGACCATTCTCTCTGCCGACGTGATTCTGGTGGTTGACAAAGGCGAGATCGTGGAGCGCGGCACACACCAGGAACTGCTAGAGCGCAACGGTCTCTATGCTCAACTCTATAATGAGCAATTCTCAAAACGAGTGCAACAGGAACAAGCAGTAGTATAAAGAAGTAGAGTCAAAAAAGTTCATATACACATCAAACTTTTTTGACTCTACTTCTTTATACTAACTTGTATATATGAGATATAATATGCTAAAAGCACACGCAAGGATACCAATATTTATGTCAGAATATGTACAGGAACCGCTCTACTCGCAGCAATACACGTATGATCTTTTTCATCAAGTTCCCGCAGTTATTTGTATTTTAAGAGGAACTCAACATATATTTGAACTCGCAAATCTAAAGTGTACACAACTACTGGGCCGTCAAGACCTTGTAGGGAAGCCTGTGCAAGAGGTCCTGCCAGAACTGGTTGAGCAGGGGCTTATAGACGTGCTTGACCGCGTGTACGCAACAGGAGAACCTTTTATTGGCAACGAACTGCGTGTGAATATTGCTCGTACTCCTGGGGCACTGCCTGTGGAAGGCTTTTTTAACTTCATCTTTCAGCCTGTTCGCGCACAAGCAGGAAGTATTGATGGTATTTTGGTGCATGCGATTGAAGTGACGGAGCAAGTACGGACACGACAAGCAGTGCTCGCCAGTCAGCAGCGACTAGAACTTGCTCAGCAGGCGGGACGTATTGGAACCTTCGAGTGGCATATCCCCAACAATGTCATCTATTGGACACCGGAGCTAGAAGCCCTATACGGTCTGCCGCCAGGTGGCTTTGAGGGAAAATACGAGAACTGGGTACGACGCGTTCATTCTGACGACCTCGAACGAGCAGAGGCAAGTGTTCAGGGTGCTATTCAAGGTGGACCTCCGTATAACGTAGAATTTCGCGTGGTATGGCCTGATAGTAGTCTGCATTGGATTTTGGCAAAAGGCGAAGTCTACTATGATGGAGAGCAAGAGCCGCAGCGCATGATTGGCATCAATATGGATATTACCGAACAGAAAGAGTTAGAACAGCGCAAGAATGAGTTTATCAGTATGGCTAGTCACGAGTTACGTACACCAGTAACAACGATTAAGGCAAACCTGCAACTCGCGGAACGTCGCCTCAAGAAACTGTTTGTTTCCACGCAAGCAGCGTTGCCGGAAAACACAAAGGCCATTACTGACCTCACAACCATACTCGAACGTGCTCTACGGCAAGTCGAGGTTCAGAGCCGCTTAATCAACGATTTAATGGACGCCTCACGTATTCAAGCTGACAGGCTCACACTCTCACCGCAACAATGGAACCTCGTCAATATTGTGCGTGACGTGGTTGAGGAGCAGCGTCAAGTCGCAGCCTCACGTACTATTGAGTTTAAAAATGGTGCTCAGGAACCACTTTTGGTGCTGGTCGACAAAGACCGTATTGGACAGGTAATCAGCAACTATGTTGTCAACGCGCTCAAATATTCACCAGATACAGCACCTGTTATCGTCAGTCTTCAGCGCGAGGGCACAGATGTGTGCGTGGAAGTGCGCGATTCCGGCATCGGGCTTTCAGAAGAAGCGCAACAACACATATGGGATAGGTTCTATCAAGTGCCAGGAAGCGACGGCGCACGTGGCTCAAGAATGGCTGGCCTTGGTCTGGGCCTGCATATTTGTAAGATACTGGTAGAGCGTCACAACGGCCATGTGGGTGTCGACAGTACGCTGGGTGTGGGATCGAGATTCTGGTTTAGCCTACCTCTTAGTAACTAACTATCCTTAGTTTGTGATATACTCAAGCAACCACTTTTAGAGACATATTTTCTACAAGAGTCCTTTCAGAGACCTCATTGAACACGCTTGAGCGTAGAGTGTTTCACCCTATCTAGCTGGTATTCTCAAATGTACAAGGTTGTACAGAAGAAAGAGGTATGAGTGATGGACACACACGAAGAGATACCCCCTATCTTACCAAGTGAGAGACACCTTGTTGGATCAATTGGAGTCCCTCGCCTTGAGCGAGGTGCATTAAAACTGGTTGATATCGCTACCTCAACAATGGCGAATATCGCGCCCGCCATGAGTTTCTACTTCAGTTCCGCTTTAATTGTGATGGCAGCCGGTGTTGCCTCTCCACTGATTATTGTTGCGGCAATGGTTGCCATCGCGCTTCTTGGAAATACCGTTGCTGAGTTCTCTCGTGTGATACCATCAACAGGCTCGTTTATCACCTTTATTGGGAAGACATTTGGACCAGTAATGGCTGTAACAACGACTATTGTCATAAGTATTGGCTACATTGTTGCGATGGCCTCGGTTATCGCTATTTCAGGGGGTTGGGTACAAATTATCCTGAATAAATACTTCGGCATCAATATCCCCTGGCAAATACTCACCCTCGTCTTCGTCGCCGTTGTCTATTTCCTGATGGTGCGAGGTGTGCATCTCTCCACGCAATGGGCAGGCTACTTCTTCATTCTTGAAATGGCTGTCCTCGTTCTCGTTTCTGTCGTTGGATTAATAACTCATGCAACCCATCTCTCCTTTGCACCTTTCAACCCTGCAAATATATCCGGTGGGTTAGCAGGTTTCGGATTAGGCTTTCCAGTTGCTGTCTATCTGTTCGTTGGCTGGGAAAATTCTGCCGCTCTTGCCGAAGAAACGGACAATCCGAGGAGTAATGTCCCGAAAGCGATTTACTCAAGTATACTCTTGATGGGTTTAAGCTATTTACTATTTGCCTATGCTACCGTGGTTGTCTTCAACTACAACACGAACGCCTTAGTCTCCGCAGAAATTCCTTTCATTACAGCCGCAGAGAAGATTTCTGGCATCCTTGCTCTCCTAGCCTATATCGCAGGCTTCACCTCGACCATGAGCGCAATGATCGCAGGCTCAAATTCCCAGGCGCGTCTCATCTTTAATGCGGCAAGAGAGGGCATCTTGCCTACTCGTTTAGCAACGCTAGACCCTAAAACTCATGCGCCGTGGGTGAGCTTTTTGGTCTTTTTCGGCGTTGGCCTCGCCATTGTCTACATTTTCGGATGGAATGTGCCCCCTGTTACCTTCTTCGGTGAAATCGCGACTCTTGGTACTATCTTGATTGCTTTAACCTACCTTGTCACCAATATCGCACTTCCCGTTTATTACAGACGACACCATCCAGAGCAGTTCTCGCTTATCAGACATCTGCTTTTACCCATCCTCGGAGTCTTAGCAATTGGCTTTCCTCTTTGGGCACTTGTGCAACCAGGGCAGCCGGCTCCGTACAACTACTTTCCCTGGATCAGCCTGGGCATTGTCGCTCTTGGACTCGTCTACGCTTTTATATTGAGCCGTAGAGACCCGACGTTAGGCGATAGAGTAGGATCGCTCGTTGCAGACCGGGAATAGTTCAGTATAGACAAATGCAAGAAAGAGCTATCTCAGTGAAAAACGTTGAGCTACTCATTCCTTCAATAATGAGTAGCTCAACGTTTTTGTAAAAGACTTATCCGCCTAACTCAGCACGTCTTGCTAACAGCTTGCCGACACGCTCCTCTTGTACCGCCAGTTTTTCGCGCTCTTTCTCGACGACTTCAGGCTTGGCTTTGGACACGAAGCTCTGGTTGGCGAGTTTCGCGTTCAGACGGGCAATCTCCTGTTGTGCCTGCGCGATCTCTTTGTCGAGTCGCTCTAGCTCCTTGCCGATATCGAGCAGTCCCGATAGCGGCAGGTAGATTTCGACAGGTCCCGCAAGTAGGCTCATGGCTTGCTCTGGCTTCTGCAGCAGTGATTCATGTAGCTGAGGCTTCTCCGTTCGTGCCAGAAATTCGATAAGTGGCGACTGGGCCGTGAACATCTTTGTTTCCGCCCCAACAACCATCTGCACTGGAATGCGACGCGCAGGCTCCACGTTTGCCTGATTGCGCGCGTCACGAATGCGCGTGATCACCTCTTGCACCAGTCCGAACTGTTGCTCCGCCTCGTCGTCGATAGCAGCAATATTGGTATGCGGCCATGGGGCAACAATTAGGGCGGAGGCGGGCCATAGCTCATGATTTGGCTCACTTGTCGAGTACAGGTAATGCCAGACCTCTTCAGTCACAAAGGGCATGAAGGGATGTAGTAGGCGCAGACTCTGGTCGAGCACACTGCGCAGAATGCCAGCAGTTGCCTGACGCTCGTGCTCGCCGTCCTGCATCTGCACCTTTGCGATTTCCACATACCAATCGCAGTAGTCAGACCAGAAGAACTCATTGATCTGGCGACCAGCTTCGCCCAACTGAAACTCGTTTATCAAGCGCGTCACGTTCTGAGTCAAGCGCGCCAGTCGTCCGAGTATCCATCGGTCAGCTAGCGTGTGCGGCTGCACCTCTGTAATATTCGGTACGCCGTTTCCGACTTCGGCAGTGGTCATCAACACGAAGCGCGAGGCATTCCAGATTTTGTTGGCGAAGTTGCGGTTGCCGATAATGCGCTCTGGCACAAGCTTACTATCATTGCCTGGAGTGCTACTCGTGGCAAGCGTGAAGCGGAGCGCGTCGGTGCCGTACTGGTCCATTACCTCAATCGGGTCGATGACGTTACTTTTGGACTTGCTCATCTTCTCGCCTTTTGCGTCACGTACCAGACCATGCAGGTAGATGGTCGAGAACGGCACGGTACCCAGGAAGTGAATGCCCGACATGACCATACGCGAGACCCAGAAGAAGATGATATCATAGCCCGTCTCCATCACCGATGTAGGATAGAAACGCAGCAGGTCCTCCGTCACTTCGGGCCAGCCGAGCGTACTGAAGGGCCAGAGCCAGGAACTGAACCACGTGTCCAACACGTCTTCGTCCTGGTGAATGGCGGAACTCTCGCAGGAAGCGCACATTGTAACATCCTCACGACTCACCGTCATCTCGCCGCAATCGTCGCAGTACCACACGGGAATGCGATGACCCCACCAGAGTTGACGCGAGATGCACCAGTCGTGAATGTTCTCCAACCAGTCCATGTAGGTCTTGTTGAAGCGTTCTGGAATGATTTTTATCTGTCCATACTTCACCGCACCAATGGCAGGAGTGGCAAGAGGTGCCATTTTGACAAACCACTGCTTTGAGACAAGTGGCTCGATAATTGTATCACTGCGCTGGCAACGACCAAGCGGCACCGTGTAATCTTCGATTTTTATGACCACGCCAAGCTGCTGTAGTTCCTCGACCAATCGCTTACGGGCCTCGAAACGGTCTAAGCCTGCATAAGGGCCTGATTCCTCGGTCATGATGCCATTAAAGCCAATTACCTGTATACGTGGCAGGTTGTGACGTTGCCCAATCTCGAAGTCGGTCGGATCGTGTGCGGGCGTCACTTTCACGGCACCGGTACCAAACGCGGCGTCGACGACGGCATCGGCCACAATCGGAATTTCGCGTCCGATAATCGGCAGAATGGCGAGACGGCCCACGATGTCTTTATAGCGTGCGTCATTAGGGTTGACCGCGACGCCAGTATCACCGAGAATGGTTTCAGGACGAGTCGTTGCAACACTAATGTATTTCGTCTCCGTCTCGCCTTCAATTGGCTTGAGCGGGTAGCGTACATAGGTGAGTGTTCCCTGTGTATCGACGTGGTTGACTTCAAGGTCCGAGATCGCGCTCATACATTGTGGACACCAGTTAATGATGCGCTCACCACGATACACCAAGCCCTCTTCGTAGAGGCGCACAAAGACCTCGCGCACCGCTTTAGATAAGCCTTCGTCCAGCGTAAAGCGTTCGCGCGACCAGTCACAGGATGTGCCCAGAC
The DNA here is from genome assembly GCA_964247355.1 of uncultured Ktedonobacteraceae bacterium. Lineage (GTDB taxonomy): Bacteria > Chloroflexota > Ktedonobacteria > Ktedonobacterales > Ktedonobacteraceae > JBBQVS01. The sequence goes on from CAXTUE010000057.1 coordinate 8,774, forward strand.
GACGATGCTGGTCCTGGATGCGGCTCTTATATTGATGAACCCATTCCCAGATACGTTCGACAAAGGCTTCACGCCCCAGCTTATGGCGGTCCGTGCCTTCTTTCGCCAGCAAACGCTCGACAACGGTCTGCGTGGCGATGCCCGCATGGTCCTCGCCGGGTACCCAGAGCGTGTCGTCACCAAGCATACGGTGATAGCGGATAAGAATGTCTTCTACGGTTGCGGTAATCGCGTGGCCTAGATGAAGCGCGCCTGTGACATTTGGCGGCGGCATACAAATCACAAATGGGGGACGTGTGTTATTCGGGCGTGGTTTGAAGTAGCCCCCCTCTTCCCAAAAGCGGTACCACTTACCCTCAACGGCCTGCGGGTCGTACGCCTTTGGCAACGTTGCCTCTGTTGTCGTTGTATTACTTTGCTCGATCATAAATCCTCTTTTAAGCATACAAAAAGCTCTTCCTCATCACGCAAGGACGAGAAAGAGCGTTGCTCGTGGTACCACCTTGTTTCGGTTACGTATCAACACACATAGATAAGATACATGGCCCTCAACATGTGCGGTAACGGACACACCCGTGAAAACTAAAACGTTTCGTTTTCAGACTCCCAGGCAACCTTCGATATATCGTACCGGAGAAGACTTGCAGCCACTGGTCTTCGCTCTCTAAACGGACGAGAATATCTACTCCTCCTGCTCAACGTCACATACTACTATGAGTTTTTGCTACTTTTAGTCTAGCATGAATGTCAAGCAGGGAGACCAACAAAAAGTTCGCTTACCTTACAACGAAATCCAGGCAAAAGCGGACTTTCTAATGTATCGGTCTCATCGAGCGTTCTATCAAGCTCAAGTATAGCATCCTGGCGTCGATACACTTCGATAGTGCGCTCACGCCAGTTGACAACCCAGTATTCCTTTGCGTTCTGACGCGAATAGAGTTTGCGCTTGACTTCACGGTCGCGTCGTTCATTTTCTGAACCAGGAGAAAGCACCTCAACGACGAGTTCAGGCATATTATGCAATTTTCTGTCAGGGTGTAATGCTATATTTAACCGCTCCTGACTAATCCAAACCACGTCAGGAACAACGTTTGTGTCGTCAGTGAAGACTACCCCCGGCATAACATTTACGCTTCCAACTTGTGTTTGTCTGTTCCAAACCTCAAGAAGAAAAGCTAATTGAAAGCTAACAGACTGATGTTCCCAATCCGGTTGTCTTGACACGTACAATTCTCCAGCAATAATTTCGTACCGTTGGTTGTCGTCTGGCAATAGTTCTAGGTCGCGTAGTGTCCAATGTAGTGTTTTCATGAGTCCTCTGAATATATAGGATACTGTTCAGCGTTTCCGTTTGCTTTTTTATATGTTACATGAAGTATAACATATTATGTGAGTGGAAAGGATCAGCTATACTACTAAACCGCTACAGCCGTTCTGTGAAAATGCTCTATCGGTCTTTCAGATATTCAAGTGCTTCTGCATACTGTTTCATAAACTTCTCTGTTGCCTTGAGTACGTACATGCTTGGTATTTGCATACTTAATAGTAGGTTGCTTTTTTGTATCTTGTTTACGTTTTGTGTTCAATTTTTTCATTGTCTTGCTATCCTACGCTTACCTACTAAAAACCCCTCAAGCGGCTACGTATGCGGCTTGAGGGGTCATCCTATAAATAGGGGGTGCCGCGAGGGGGACTCGAACCCCCATGCCAGTGAAGGCACAACGCCCTGAACGTTGCGTGTCTACCAATTTCACCATCGCGGCTTATTACATTGCTTCACAACAGATTGCTGTGAACATTGCAATAGTACTGTATCTGTTGCGACTTGTCAAGAGCATTTTTAACATTTTTTAGTCGCTTTGACCCCCTCTTTCCGCTAGACGTGGTATAATTATGTCGAATTCCCGTACAGTGGTGAACCTTCTCATCCGCTTCAGGCTTTTGGCCGGTGGCGTCTATTGTGTTTGCTTTATACAATTTTTAATAGATGTAGAGATCAATCTATCCTGTCCTTCTGGCATTACGATTGTCGAGGAGGACGTGATACATCGGTCCCTACAGGGCGAAGGAATTATCTCTTGACGTTCCACAGGAGTATTATAGATGCAAACTCGCTTCTCTTCTACGAGTGCGGCTATAGATATAGGTAGCAATACGATTCATATTGTAGTGGCACGGTGCGCTCCTATGACGCTGGACATTCTGGCGGATGAGGTTGAACTGGTGCGTATCGGCGAGAGCGTGACGGCAACGGGCGAGATTTCGTCTGAGAAACGCGATGTCGCTATCACCACACTAAGAAACTATAAAGCGATTGCTGAACAGTATAACGCATCTCCGATTTTTGTTGTGGCGACGGAGGCCATTCGTCAGGCAGGCAATAGCGGCGAGTTTATAAAGGCTGTTCGCCAGGAACTTGGCTTAGAGGTGCAGCTTATCGCGGGCACTGTCGAGGCTACGCTGACATTTTTAGGCGCGACATATGAACGCAATAGCGAACTTGCACAAGGACGTGATAAACCGGTCCCTACAGCACAAGGACGGAATAAATCGGCCC
>CAXTUE010000057.1:11430-13144 GCA_964247355.1 uncultured Ktedonobacteraceae bacterium
GCACAAGGACGTGATAAACCGGTCCCTACAGCACAAGGACGGAATAAATCGGCCCCTACAGCACAAGGACGGAATAAATCGGCCCCTACAGTTGGTGTGATGGACCTTGGCGGTGGCAGTACCGAGTTGATTACGGCGAAGCATGGGCAAATTACGTGGCGTACCTCTGTTTCCATTGGTTCGGGCTGGCTGCATGATCGCTATCTCCCCTCGGACCCGCCGACGCGCGAAGAGTTGTATCCGGCATCTACCTTTCTCACCACCTACTTTGAGGGCATGCAGTGCAAACACATACCACCATCCTTGATTGTCACGGGTGGGAGTGCCAATTCTTTACTTGCCCTTGCACGAAACGCTTTTCAGCTTGCTCAAAACGAACAGCGTCTGACGCGTGAGGATATCGTACGCTGTGAGGGAATTTTACAGGCTTTATCTGCTGGAGAGATCGCGCAACGCTATCAGCAACCGATAGGGCGTACGCGTATTTTGCTGGCTGGCGCGTTAATTATTCGTGCGATGATGGAACGCCTGCAACTGAGCGAAATCTTTGTCAGCCCACATGGTATTCGCGAGGGTGTTCTGCTGGCCTATACGCGTTATGGAGAGCAGTGGCTGCAACTTGTTGATGCGTCTAATGAGTCGAGAGCTGAGAGTGTGGCGGCTCAATCTGCAAAAAAGGATAAGTTACAGGAGACCTTCGCGCAATCTGGTAGGCGTCTGTTGCTCGACCGTACCGAGAAGCTGCTGGAATGGCGGAATGACGTACTGCGGCATGATGATATCGAGGCGGTACACAAAATGCGGGTTGCATCGCGCCGACTGCGCGCGACGCTCGATGCGTATGAAGCTATTTGTGCTCCTCAACCGTTCAAAGAAGTGTATAAACTCACGAAGAAAGTCGCAGACATGCTGGGTAACGCACGCGACACCGATGTTATGATTCAGAATTTGCAGGTGCAGGTGCAGACCTCTTCAGCAGAGGAGCAGGTTGGGACGCAATGGCTGATTAATCGTTTGCGTGAGTATCGCGAGAAGCATCAACGGGCATTGGAAACGTTTTTCAAAAAATTTGATGAACATGCGTTTCGACAAAAAATAGATGCGTGTCTAGCGCGGGAGGAAGTGTACAATGGCAAAGGCTAGAGCAATTTCAGGTCTTAACGCTCATGCATTGACGAGTACGAATGCATGTATTATCGCGCGTACACGGCTTGAAGAACTGCAAACATGGGGCCAGTATGCACATGACCCCCAGCGTTCAGACGAGCTACACGATATGCGCATCGCCGCGAAACGTCTACGTTACACGCTCGAAATATTCGCGGACGTTTTGCCACAAGAGACCTCCTCCATTGTCGAGGAAGTTACGCAGATACAGGAAGAGCTTGGCGCATTACATGATAGTGATGTTATGGTTGCTTTGCTTTCCCTCTGTTTGGAGGAGCCGAAGAATAGCAAGGAACATCCAAACAGTAAACGTGCTCTAGCGGTAGAGGCCCAGCAGAAGGCGGGAAAGCATCTCATCACCAACCTTGACCTTATCGCGCACCTACTTGATAGTCGTACACTACCGACGCAGGAGCAACGGAACGGACTGGCACAATTGCTACACGATACGCAGCAGCAGAGGAAGGAACACTATAAAGTATTTCGGGAGCACTGGGATGAGTTACAGCAACGAAATTTCTCTCAAGAGGTTCTCGACATATTAGAC
>CAXTUE010000058.1:0-4604 GCA_964247355.1 uncultured Ktedonobacteraceae bacterium
TATATAGCTCTTCAAAATTCTTGTTAAATTGACACTATCCATATAATGATAGCAATAAGGAACAGCTAGTACTCTTATGAGTTACTGTCTGGCTTCCCTTAGCGTCGTGTTGTGAGTTCCTATCAGTTGTTATAGAGGCTTCTACTATGCAAAAATCATTTGTCCGATCAGGATTGGGCAGCGCATTTGTGCTTGCGTTCCTTCTTCTAGTCGTCGTCTTCTGGAAGAATATTACCTCCGTTGGTCACTTCGATCTACACGGTAGTTGCTACAACTGGCTTCCTTCATTGCTAGCATTGCATGTCAGCTCGGACATGTTGATTGGCCTGGCATATCTCTTTATTTCGATCTCGCTCGGCCTCTTTGTCTACAGGCTGAGGAACGATATACCATTTCGTTGGATATTTCTCGCTTTTGGAGCCTTCATTGTCGCATGTGGATGTACACATTTTATGGAGGTAGTAACAACCGTATTTGTTCCAGTGTACTGGTTAGCTGGCAGCATAAAGGTGATAACGGCCATTGCCTCTGTTGGAACAGCTATTGCCTTACCTCCACTCTTTCCACAAGTAAGACGTGTAATAGCAGATGCTAAACGAGCTAACGATCAAGGACAAGAAATCGCACGTCTCTATGCACAACTCAAGGAAAACTACTACGCCCTTGCTAATGCAATGCCGTTGCTTGTCTGGACGGGAGATACAAACGGTACATCGCAGTTTTATAACGACGCATGGAAAGCCTATACAGGTCTTTCCAATCAGGATTTGCTAGAGGGTACAAAGTCCCTCTCTTATATTCATCCTGATGACATTCCGCAAAGTCGCTTACAATGGCACACAGCCCTTGAAGATTTCAAAACATACGAGACAGAACTCCGACTGCTCAACACGCACAACGAGTATCGCTGGCACCTGCAACGCACTACTCCAGTAGGAGACCCGGTTCGTGGCTGGATCAGTACCACCGTAGATATCGACCGCCAGAAGCATATTGAACAAGAACTACGCGAGACACGAGAGCGACAGGATATGTTCCTTTCAATGACAAGTCACGAACTGAAGACGCCTCTAACCTCGCTGCAACTGCACATTTCGCTCCTATACCGCCGCCTCAAGGATGATGTCGACTATGGGAAATCTATGGTTTCCATGCATGTACAGATGCAACGAATTATTCGTCTGGTCAATGACCTGCTGGATATGTCCCGTGCAAAGACTGACCAACTCACGCTCAATATTTCGCGTTTTGCGGTAGACACGTTCGTCAAGGGAGTAGTTGAAAACGTTCAACGCACCAGCACTCATACACTTCTTGTGACATGTGAAACCAATGCCGAAATCGAGGCTGACAAAGACCGTGTTGAACAAGTACTGGTCAATTTCCTCACCAACGCCATAAAGTATTCTCCGACGGCGGCACCAGTCAATATTTATACACAAGTAGATGAGGACGCACACGAGGTCATTTTCTCGGTACAAGATGAAGGTATCGGCATAACACCAGAGGTACAGAAACATATCTTTGAGCAGTATTATCGTTCGCCGAATCAGAAGTATGCAGGGCTTGGTATCGGATTGTATATAGCCGCAGAAATTGTCAAGCGTCATCAAGGAAGGATATGGGTAGAGAGCCAGGAAGGAAAGGGATCAACCTTCTACTTCTCATTACCTGTTTCTGATACACCTGTCGTTTCAACTGAGTAGTCTCATCTAAAAACACTTCATAAACGTTCGAGACAAAGGGAAGAGAGGTTTTGCTACTGACATACTGTTGTCACTCCGATGCTCTATACTTCTTGCATAACAACAACTACATAGCAGTTAGAGCAAAAAAGGAGAACAACGATGCTTACTACAGGTTTAAATTTCGTCATGATCCACGTAGCCGATGTAAACGAGGCAAAGAAATTCTTTACTGAGACGCTTGAGCTTGAGGTAGAGACACAACTACCAGACTTTGTGCAGTTCAAGCTAGCAGGAGGCAACGGTGCCGCGCTTGCCATTGGTAAAGGCGACACCACACCTGATATCGGCACCGAGTTATGGTGGTATGTCGAGAGCGCGGATGCAGCATTTACGACACTACAGCAACGCGGCGTAGCGGTCAAGGAGCCGCTTCATGATATGCCGTTTGGTCGCACCTTCTCTATCGAAGGGCCAGGAGGATATGTGCTGTACCTGTTACAGTTAGCATAGTACAACATAGGACAGAGAAAAATGCTTCACCAAGCCAACTTGGTGAAGCATTTTTCTCTGTCCTATGTATTCCCCCTACAAAAGTATGAGCCACAATCAATCTCATGTGTGATCTCTTAGGAAGATGACAATGTTACACTTTTTCCATAGAACACTATGTAAAAGGAGTTACAACTATGTCATCTGATAGCAGCAACACAAGTATTATTCATACACACGAACTCACAAAAACATTTGGCAATCTCGTAGCGGTTAATAACCTGGAACTTGAGGTCATGCGCGGCGACGTGTTTGGCTTTCTTGGTCCTAATGGATCGGGCAAGACGACGACCATTCGTATGTTGCTGGGACTTATTCGTCCCACCTCCGGTTCCATCTCTATCTTTGGCCTGGACAACCGGACGCAGATGCAAGCCATTCAGCCGCGTCTGGGCGCGATTATCGAAACGCCCGTCTTCTATCCCTACCTCTCTGGCATCGACAATCTGCGTTCCGTCGCGGCAGGTTCGGGCATGAGACTGGGCAAGGTGAACAAGCAGCGTATCGAAGAGGTGCTTGAGATCGTCGACCTGCGTGAGCAGGCAAACGACGCCTATCGCAAATACTCGCTTGGCATGAAACAGCGCCTCGGCATTGGGGCGGCACTGCTCACCGACCCTGAACTGGTCCTGCTCGACGAGCCAACAAACGGCCTTGATCCTGCAGGCGTACACGAAATTCGCTTACTCATTCAACGCCTTGCTTCGCTAGGCAAAACCATCTTTGTGTCCAGCCACATCCTCTATGAGGTGCAGCAGGTCTGCAACCGCGTCGCGATTCTGCAAAAGGGTCGCTTGCTCAAACAGGGCAATGTACAGGACCTCGTGCGACGGAGCGAGCAGATCGTGGTACGCCTCAATACACCCGATGAAACACAGGCGGCGTTCCTGACTCTGCAAAAAGCGAGAGAAGGCATTGCACCGTGGATGCGCGCAGTGAGCGTGGACGCTAGTGAGCGAGAGAAGCCTGTGCTACGTATCGACGCACCTGCAACACGCTCTTCCGAGATCACTGCATTGCTCGCGCAACGAAACCTCTTCATTGCTGAGATGCACCCGGCACAAGCCAGCCTGGAAGAGATATTCCTGCAATTGACAGCCGCGCCTGAAGGCATGCATCGAGGTATGTCTGCACTATCGGGCGCATCTGCATAATACTAGTCCCTACAGAGGGCTGATATAAAAAGAGAGAGAGAAATGTACAATGGCTACAATACATCAATCATTGTCACAATTAAACAGCACTCATCCAGGTCGGACTCCTTCGGTAATCATGGGTCGCCAGGACTATGCCAGTGTGCTATTGCGCCTGACGGCGATGGAGTTGTATAAGATACGTCGTCGACTCATGTCAAAGGCTCTGCTCGGCTTTGGCCTTTTATTCATGGTCGGCATCTTCTTCCTGTTTGGACTCTTTGCATGGAGCGATGCAAATCGACCTGCATCGTCATTTCAACCGCCGATGTGCGCGCCCAATATTCAGAGCGATTTTTGCGCAAAGCAGCCGTTGACGCAAAAGCAACTAGAACAGGCTAAACATGATCGTGTGGTGCGTGACTCCAACAATCTCACACTCCCCGGTTCATTAGACAACGTGGGGTTTATCCTGTTCAACTTTTTAGGTATCCTGGCGATGGTGCTGATGGGAACGATTGTGGGTGGTGAGTACAGCCTGGGAACAGTGCGTTTAATGTTTACCCGTGGTCCAACGCGCTTACAATTTCTCTTCGCGAAACTTGGCGCGATTAGCGTATGTATCGTTATCGGGGTAGTGCTACTCGCTATCGGCGGTATCATGTCGGGGCTACTTTTCAACGTCGTGTCTGGTATCGCGCCGACCTACAGTTTCTTTACCTCAAACTGGTTTGGACACATGCTACTTTACCTACTCATTCTGATGTTCGCATGGTTTGTCTATTCGATGCTCGCGATGACCTTCGGTGTGATAGGCCGTGCCACTGTTGTTGGCATTGTTGGCGCACTGGTCTGGTTCTTCGTCGAGCCTGTCCTGTCACGGATAATATTCCTGGTGACACAAAGCATGACGGGAGCAACACATGACTTCGTGAAGGCCATACCTGATTACTTCATTTATAATAATCTAAGCAATCTGATAGAGAACCAGAAGCACGTTCTCTTTGGAAGCGACCTGGGTACGCTATCTGATGCCCATTGTTGGACGGTTCTGGTGGTTTACCTGATCATCTTCTTCGTTGTATCATGTATTGTAACCGTTCGACGTGATGTAACAAATTAATATAGATGCCCGTGAGGACTGATTATGCGTTTTCATGAAATACTGTGGATAGGCCGGAGGTAGGGACCACCATAATTACGTACCTAAAAGGGCACGTACACCAGCAAACCG
>CAXTUE010000058.1:4614-13106 GCA_964247355.1 uncultured Ktedonobacteraceae bacterium
AGTTTGTTAATTATTGCTTTCCCTACCACGCCGAAGTATTTACCGAATGCACCAATAATCAGTCCCTACAGGCAGCATGTCGTTGTTGCTCTAACATAATTTGTGTTGTCAAAGTCATAGAGGCACATAGATCGTTCAACTCGTAGGAAAGAGCAACGTATATGTAACAACGAAGTTTATTGTATATGAGGCATAAACAATACACGAAGGATTTTCGCACATGGCTAAAGCACTGGACCATTCCACAGGCGCACTAGCGCAGCCCGCGTCATTCACACGGTCGCTACAATCCGTTCAGACGTTACGTTTGGCACTAGGATTGACGGCCGCGTTTGGCGCACTAATTTTTTTCCTGGGTACAAGCTGGGACATTCAATGGCATAATTATATTGGACGCGATAGAACGCTTATCCCGCCACATCAAATGATGCTCGTTGGCGTGGCTTTGAGCGGTATTGCTGGTCTTGCTGCCGTTATCATCGAGAGCATCTGGGCACGCAGAAGCAGTGTTGTCGCACAGCGTAGTACGTCGTTCGCGGACCTCTTTCATGGCTCGTTAGGTGCGTATATTGTGGGCTTCGCAGCCCTGAACGCTGCTGTCGCATTTCCGTTGGATAGCTACTGGCATGCGTTGTACGGTATCGACGTGGCAATCTGGGCACCCTTCCACATCATGTTTGCCTTTGGTATGGGCGTTGTAGCTTTTGGTGCTGCATATATGCTTCTCTCTGCTGCCAACCTCACATCGCAAGTTGGAACACTCAAAACGAAGCGTGTAGCATATATCGGTGTGATTATTTCCTTCGCAACAATGATGGGCATTTTCACACTCCTCCTCTTCGAGGCGCTTGAAGACAAAAATTCACCCACTATTGGAAGTATTACACTCAATTTCTTCCCACTATTGGCATCCTTGCTTGTCGCGTTTACATTTGTTGCGGTGAAATATGTCGTACCGTGGCGTTGGTCTGCTTCACTGGTTGCGGCTACCTACCTGCTCTTCGCGGGCGTGATGGCTTTGTTTGTACAGCCTGCGACAGAGTACCTGCGTGGAATCGAAGGTTTGGTCTATCGCAAAGGCAGTGCTCCACTTACCTCAATTGTCGTAATGGAGTGGTTTATTGCTCCCGTTATTGTTGCTATTCTCATCGACATTTTTATGCATCGTGCGCAGAAGAAACAGTGGTCTACACGGAAGTTGACACTCGTACTCGCGTCAACGGCGTTAATCGCAGGTCTACCAACGCCAATGTTTTTTCCGTGGCTTGCCGTCTACTTTTTCATTGGTTATGGTGTTGGTTTTGTCATATCACTGCTTATAGGTCTGCTCGCAGCCTACGCTGGCGTCTGGCTTGGCCGTAACGCGGGTATGTCGCTTCAAACACTAGAGAGGTGATGCATGCGCAAACCGCTTCAATACATCCTGCTCGTTGTAGGTGTGCTTGCGCTGATTGGAGTACTCGTGGACCTTGGCGTGTCAATCGTGGCAACGACACATGGTAATACACCTGTGCGCGTTGTCCACGTGAACGCAGGACCGTATCCACTCACGCTCAATCTCTACAAAGACCCTGCCGATGCTGGCTATGCCCTGCCTTTTGCTATCACAGCACAAACGCAGGACGCGCTGACATATAACGTGAACTCTGTACCAGCAAAGGGCATGCATGCAACAGCTGTTCGTGCTGGCCTGACGCCCGATGGACATAACGGTGTCAACGGTGCGGCAGAGATTCCCGTGCAAGGAGATTGGACCCTGCATATAACCGTCAACGGTGCGGCTGGTCCTGGTGCGGTCGATGTGCCAATCGCGGCTGTTGCGCCGCCCGCTATTCCGCTCTGGCTCGGCTGGCTGGTTGGTCTTATTCCAATCTATGGTCTATTCGCGTTCTTACTTTCTCAAAGGAAGCGCAAACAACAGGTTGCGGAAACGGATGAAGATGCGATTGTGCCGGAGAAGGTGACGCCCACAGTCGGGGCATGATTAAGAGGAAGAATACGTCAAATGTAGGGGTCTAATTCTATTACACCCTCGTGGCAATCGATATTGTCTATCGAATTGATGAAATGTTACAATGTTCCCTTTATCATGATACGTTGCTACAAAGGTGTAATAGAATTAGACCCCTACAATATGTTACTATTCAGGCAGGAGCCACAAATCCTCATGCAAAAGACGCGTCGCTGGTCAGGTTTACAGGCCCGGATGACAATTTCATATGTGATGGTGACGATTGTCCCGGTACTGTTGCTGGAACTGGCTCTGTCCGCGTTTCTTGCCTTTTTCCTTTTAAAGAGCGGTGCTGGCATTGTTCCAAAGCTTCATCAAACGGCACAGCAGTACGCACAAGCTGTCACTGCAAAGGTTAAAGACGGAACCCTGAATAGCCATACTACAATTTCACTCGGCGACTCTGGTGCTAGAGCTACGCCGGGCGAAAGCATTACAAGTGATAAAGCTGTTGTTGTGCCCTACATCAATGGAAGCCAAAAAGAACTCCAAGCATTTACCTTCGCGCTCCTAGTTACTCCTAATAAACGTATTTTTGCTACCTCCTACCCCACACTTTATCCTGTAGGAACAAATGTAACTAACCTGCTCCCAAATAGGATTGACTCGATTGCAACGGCATTAAGTGGAACTTCTGATAGCGATACAAGTGTTTCCTTAACAACGAATAATATAGCTTATGCGGTAGAGCCAGTCTGGAATAGTCAGCATAAGCTCATTGGTGCTCTTTATACACAAACACCTTTACCATCTCTTAATAGCCATGCAATTCTAAGTTTTGTTGTCCTATTTCTTAGTAGTAGTATTGGATTACTTTTTGTTGTTGCGCCTATCGGTGCTTTCTTCGGCATAGTGACAACATTCGGACTGGTACGACGCTTACGCAATCTTGCTACCGCTACCACTGCGTTCGCTGATGGACATTATGCGCAACGTGTGCTTGTGAAGGGGAAAGACGAGGTGGGACAAATGGAGTACCAGTTCAATCGCATGGCAGAGCAACTCGCGCTTAGCATGGCAAAACAAAAAGAACTGGCCGAGTCGAACGCACGATTAGCCGAACGTTCGCGTATCTCGCGCGAACTGCATGACGCCATCTCGCAAGACCTTTTCTCGCTTCGGATGATCGCGGGTGGACTACAAACCGCCGTTCCTCCAGACTCGCCCGTTCAACCTCAAATCGCGACACTAGAACAAACGACAACCAGCATGATACGCGAGATGCGTGCGTTACTACTGGAATTGCGTCCCTCCCAACTTGAGGAGCTAGGTCTCGCCGATTCATTAGAGGAACTTGCCAAAGCCTATTCCACGCGTCTCGGCATCACTGTAACAACGCATATCACCGCCGTTCCCCTTAGCACAAGAACAGAGCATGCTCTGTTGCGTATCGCGCAGGAAGCTGTTACAAACGCGGCCCGTCATGCTAACGCGAGTATGATCACAATCACGCTAGAACCACAGGCGCAAGCGATAGCGTTGATCATCGCAGATAATGGCAAAGGCTTTCAACCCGCGCGAGTAGATGTACAGCATGGGCTTGGTCTGCGTCTGATGCACGAACGCATAGAGGAACTGCACGGCACGTTTGCCTTACAGAGCGAACCCTATCAGGGAACACGGCTACATGTCTGTCTACCAAGAGAGGTGTGCGTGTGATTCGTATTCTAATCGTTGACGACCATGCTGTTGTGCGGCAGGGACTACGCTTCCTGCTAGAGCAACAGCCAGATATCAATGTCGTAGGCGAGTGTGGCGACGGCGAACAAGCGGTAGCACTCGCGAGTATTCACCTGCCCGACGTGATTCTGCTCGACCTGCTCATGCCTAAGATGGACGGCGTGACGGCGGTACGCGAGATCAAACGCATCACACCAACCACGCAAATTCTTATTTTGACCTCCTACTACGAGGACGACCAGATCTTCAGCGTTATTCAGGCCGGTGCGCTTTCCTACCTGCTCAAGGATAGCAGTCCACAAGAACTCGTCGCGGCAGTACGTGCCGCCGCCCGCCACGAAAGCACACTTCACCCAATGGTTGCCGCCAAAGTCCTACGCGAAATGCAGCAACACTCTCCCCTCGACGAACTCACGCCCCGCGAACGAGACGTATTGATATTGATTGCACATGGTCGCTCCAACCACGAAATAGCCGTCGAACTGTCGATAGGAGAGCAGACGGTAAAGACGCATGTGTCTAATATTCTGTCGAAATTGCATTTGGCAGACAGGACGCAGGCAGCGATCTATGCCTTGCAGAAGAGACTGGTGCCGTTGAAGGATGCGCTGGATGCATGACACATATACAAAAAGAAATGCTAGCAAGCCAAGTTCTCCAAATATTACAAATCTTCAAGAACATTCAAGCCCAGACGTGGATTGTGGGAGGATGGGGTGTAGATGCACTGATTGGCAAACAGACGAGAAGGCACAATGATGTTGACATTGCTTTTGATGCACAGGACGAAGAAAAGATAATTCAAACTTTCTACCAACTAGGCTATTCTATAGTCGAGGATGCGCGTCCTACACGCTTTGTCTTGAAAAAGACAGATGGTACAGAGATTGACATGCATCCGATTGTGTTTGATGATTCAGGAGTTGGCAAGCAACTTGTTCCTGGCGGTGAGCCGTTTCTTTATCCTAAAGACGCCTTTGCTCAAGGAATAATTGATGGACAGAAGGTGCCGTGTCTAACTGTTAATCAGCAGGTAGTGTTTCACGCAGGGTATGTGCCACTAGCGAAGGATAGACATAATATTAATGTGTTACATGAGCATTTCGCCATAAAAATACCTGATGCTTACAAAGAGTGAATTCTATCCTACTCGTAACTACCATATTACTATTTGTAGGAAAGAATACAGTCATAGAACTCAAAAAATAACTGATTTGGAGGTTTCTCTATGGCTCAAAGAAATTATAAAATGGACGTTAAGGACTACTTACGATTTACAGAACATTATGAAGTTCGCATCGAATACATGGATGGCTATATGGTCTGTGGTGATGGAACTCGTGTTATTTTTCTTGGCGATCTCGACACCGAGGGACCAGCTTCAAGGCGTCCTTTTGTGTTGATTGCAAATGCTACAAAAGAGGAGATTGCACAACTAGCAGATTTTGTAGCGTCAATGCGAGCGGACAAAAACAAGGAATGAAATGACATAATGTAGGGGTCTAATTCTATTACACCCTGCAAGCGATTCACAGCGTTGGAAGGCATATCGAAACGTTACATCAATCCTTTGAACAGAAGCAATTGCCGACAAGGGTGTAATAGAATGTAGACCCCTACAGAGCATATTATAGGAGGCACCATCATGGTAGCACGAAGAGAACCAGAATATATGACACTCGAAGAGTGGCGTGAACTAGAACGAAACAGCGACGTTAAACATGAATATATAGATGGGCGCGTCTATGCATTAGCAGGAGGCACTTTATCACATAGCCGTCTTAGCACTAATATGCTTAGAGCTATTGAAGATGCATTCGCTGCAGCAGGAAAGTCATGTTATGTTTATAATTCCGATACTGCCGCACGAGTTTCTTCCAAACGTTATACCTATCCTGACATAACAGTATCATGTGATGAGCAAGACCGACCACGTCGCGACGAAACAGAGGTGAATTCTCCTCGTGTCATTGTCGAGGTGCTTTCTGACTCTACAGAAGCTAAAGACCGAGGAGCGAAATTTGCCCTTTACCGTCCCTGTCCAACTGTGCAAGAATATGTACTTATTGCTACTAGATATCAAGCTGTTGAAGTGCATCGTCGTACATCAAAGGGATGGACAGATTCCCAATACTATGAGCCAGGCGACGAGATAGAACTTACAAGTCTTGATATACATTTTCCAATGGAAGTTCTTTACAAAGGGGCGGGGATACCAGAGACGATAGATGAACCAGAAGGCGAGTTTTAATTTGCCTGATTTATCTTCTCAGCCATTGCCTCTACCGTCGCTATTACATCCTTTAGCACGGGCTTATTTTTGAAATACAATACTTCACTGGGTACATCACGTAGTGCCTCGCTACTCAAATTAATGCCTTCGTAGACGAGTAGTAGCAGGTTTTGGCATTGTGCTGCTCGCACCTTCTCAACTTTGCGTCTCAGGTAATCGGGGTGCCAGAAGCCGACTAGCTCTATTAGTATGCGCTGGCCTGTATCCTTGGGCGTCAGGACAAAATCAGGAATCATGACGGTATCGCCCAGGACAAGTACCTCGTCTTCTCGCGTAAGGAGCCACTTGCCGCGTTTGCCGCCGAACTTCTCCTCGAACTCGTGCGCGAAATCAGCCTCTAAGCGGCTATCGAACTCACCACTTTGCTTAAAATGCGTTGCCAGAGCCGAGGTGTGGTTCAGACGATAGCTCGTCATCTTTTGTGTGATGGGTGAGCGTACGTCCGCGCTCATGTGCCAGCGTTCACATAAGAGGAGCGCGGGCAGAAATGCTGCGAACTGTCGACCATAGCGCGTTGTCGCGCTGACAAAAGGTGAGATTGGACCATCCAGATCAACCGTGTAGCCGTCCTCCTGCGACGTTACCCAGAACATGAGCTTGAAGAATTTGAGGAACTTCCACAGGTCTTTATAGTTGCTGTGTGCCTCGATCTGCATCTGACTGGCCCAATAAAGTACGCCACGCGCTAATTCTAGGTTATAGCGTGTCAACAAACCTTCGGGCGTCCATTGTGGGCCGACATCGCTGAGTAGCCACGCTGAGGGTCGGTCTGCGAATAAACTCGATTCGAGGTGCTGTGATGAAAGTGTAAATTCATTCGAGACACGCTCTAGCACGTCCTGGCGTGTTTGACTTTGAAATAGATGTGGCGTATCGAACACGGGTCCATAGGAGAAGAGGCGTTCGCGAAGTTGTAATGGGAGTAGTGGTGTCGTAGGAGGTGTAAATGTCGCGGCATCGGTCAGAACCTTTGCTAACCCACGTATTGTAAAATAGTCAATGCGTTCGCCCTCGTAAGCTTCCAGTGCCCTGTTTAGCTCTGCCTGCGAATGGCCTATATGTCGCTGAATTACTGTTATAAGGTCAGTTGCTGTAAAAAGCCAATGAGGGTCTTGTGTGTCGAGTATGTCTATTGTTAGCTCTGTGCCACGTTGACGTAAACGCGCTCTTACAAGGTCTGCCGTCAGCATTAGTCGATCTTTCTTGGTCTACGGCGACGCTGGGCCTTGCCTTCGTCGAGCGTCTTGCGCGCGACAATCTCGAACAGTACGGCCTCCTTATTCTCGACTTTGCGCAGGACGCGCCCTAAACGCTGCACATATTCACGTGCGCCAGCCGTGCCACCCAGCACAATCGCGATCTTCGCTTCAGGGACATCGATTCCTTCATTGAGAACCCGTGAAGTCACCAACGCACGATAGGTACCATTTTGAAAACCATCGATAATCGCTTTGCGCTCAACTGCATGCGTCTCATGTGTGATAGCGGGAATGAGGTAGCGCGAGGCGATATCATAAACCACGCCATTATGCTCTGTGAAAATCAGGATGTGCTCGTGCATGTATTCTCGCAATAGTGCATCGAGCGTCGCGAACTTGCCTTCGCATCCCGCTAGCAAGCGGAGCAAGCGTTGCCGCGCCAGAAAAGCGCGTCGTGCCTCTACATCAAGTGTTGAAAGGCGCATCAGCTCCATCAACCAACCAGGACCATGCCGACGTTGTAGTTGACGAGAACGTACGAACTCGATGTAGATCGCGTGATCTGCATCGTAACGTGTGCGTTCCTCTCCCAAAAGATTGACGCGTATACGCTCGGTACGGTAGTTCGCCAGTTGTTGCCCCACGAGGTCTTCGATGCGTTTCGTGTAGACAATTGGACCAACCAGCGAGTCGACGCGCCAACGTCCATTGGTTTGCTCGTGTTCCTCTGGATAGGTTGCGGTAAGTCCGAGGCGAAGGGGAGCAGCAGCCATCAATGCAGCCTCGCCCCAGTTTGGTGCGGGTAGGTGATGGACCTCATCGAAGATAATCAATTTGAAGGCATTACCGTACTCGGCCATCAGATCGCCAGCCGAATGATAGGTGGTCACGGTTAGCGGCAACACTCTTTTTTCGCCACCATAGTACACGCCGACCTCACACGCAAAGGCGTTGGCGAGACGCGCATACCATTGGTGGAGCAGGTCAATTGTCGGCGCGACCACAACAGTGGAGCGATTGACGCGCTGAATGGCCTGTATCGCCACAAACGTTTTGCCCGCTCCGGTTGGCAACACAATACTGCCGCATTGTCCCGCCTCATTCCATACCGTCAACGCCTCAGTTTGATAATCATGCGCCTCTCGTGTATCCTGCAAGGTCAGATTCAGGTGTTTCCAGCGCGGCACACCATCCTGTATCGCCTCTTCTTGCAAATACGATTGAATGGCACCATAATGATAGCCCTCACACCGCCAACGCTCCTTGAAGAGCTTGAACGGCGCGGGCGGACGTGCATCCACATCATAGA
>CAXTUE010000059.1:0-10988 GCA_964247355.1 uncultured Ktedonobacteraceae bacterium
TACCAAGCATGTGTTATATTTATACTATGAATGATATGCAGTCAAGCAATAGAATACAGGATGAACCTGTGCAGCAGGAAACTACGGCATTGTTAGAGGGGAATCCTGATCTTGCGGTGCTCTATACCATAGCGGGCTATCTCAATCATCAGGTTGATGTACGCGAGGCATTGCAGGAGATACTGGCGCGGGTCACTGAATTGTTGCATTTGCAAACGGGCTGGGTGTGGTTGCTCAATGAGCAGAATATGCCATATCTAGCGGCGGCGCAGGCTCTGCCACCTTATTTAGCGCATCATGCGGAGCGTATGAGTGGAAGTTGCCTGTGTCTCGATACCTTCCTCAATGGAGCAATGGAGGGAGCGGCTAACATTGACGTGTTGCGCTGTAGTCGGCTCAAGAACGCGGAACGTGATAGTGATCCCTCGTCACTTGGCCTACGTTTTCATGCCAGTGTGCCCATTTATGCAGGGGATACGCCGCTTGGTGTTTTGAATGTGGCGAGCGAGGGCTGGCGCGAACTGCAATCGCAAGAGCTACAACTGCTACATATCATCAGCGATCAGATTGGGCTGGCGATGCAACGGGCGCGTCTTTCCGCCGATGCAACGCGTGTTGCTACACGTCTGGCTACTATAGAGGAGCGTAACCGGTTAGCACGGGATATTCATGATACGCTTGCGCAGGGTTTGGCGGCCATCACGCTGCAGCTTGAGGCGGCAGATGCCCTAGCCGAAACACGTCCACAGCGCGCGCATGAAGCGGTACAACGCGCGCTAGCACTTGCTCGCGCCAACCTCGAAGAGGCGCGCCGTTCAGTTATGGACTTGCGGGCCGCTCCCTTACAAGAGCATACTCTGCCAGAAGCACTTGCGCTTTTGATCGAGAGCATTGATCTGAGCATAGATTATACATGTACACTCCATTTTCCTCTCTTGCCAGCGCGTATCGAGTCGGGCTTATATCGTGTCGCGCAGGAGGCTTTAACAAATATTGTGAAGCACGCGAAGGCCCAGCACGTCGAAGTTTCGTTGCGTTTTTATGAGAATGAGATGCAAGAAGAAAAGCAAGGGCACCCGCAAGAGGATACCCCTTCTATAAAACGAGAGGTCGATGAGCGTTCATATATAAGAGGAGCATCCTCTTGCGGGTGCCCTGAAATTGTTTTAACTGTTTCCGACGATGGGCGTGGTTTCGAGACAGAGGCGGTGTCGCGAGATGGGAGTCATTTTGGATTGCTGGGTATGAGTGAGCGTGTAAAACTGCTTGGTGGTCAGTTGTGTATACAGAGCACTCCTGGCTCTGGAACATCTCTCGTCGTCTCCATTCCAGTGCCGCAAAGAGGTAGTGTATGATGGTTCGTATTGTGCTTGCGGACGACCATCCGATTGTGCGCGAGGGGTTACGCACGGTGTTAGAAACACAGGCCGATTTCGAGGTGATAGCGGAGGCGGTCAATGGCGAGGAGGCGGTCAGGCTTGTGGCAGTGTTGCGGCCCGACATTCTGCTCCTTGATTTAGAGATGCCGCTTCTGGATGGAGTAGAGGCGATTCGACGTATACGTGCTTCGGGTCCTGATACGCCACGCATTATCGTATTCACGGCCTTTGATAATGATGAGCGTATTATTCATGCTGTACAGGCCGGTGCCAACGGCTATCTATTGAAGGGTGAGCCGCGGGACAACATTTTTAACGCGATACGGATTACGCAGCAGGGCGGCTCACTGCTACAACCGATTGTGGCCTCGAAGCTGCTTCGTTCTGTTGAGCATGGTACCTTGCAAGGTGTTGCGCCCGAACTATTGACCGAGCGTGAGCTAGAGGTGCTGTCTTTGTTGGCGCAGGGTATGCCGAACAAAGAGATTGCCAGCAAACTTGTGATTAGTGAGCGTACGGCCAAATTTCACGTCAGTTCCATCATGAGTAAACTGGGGGCGACGAATAGAACTGAAGCTGTTTCGTTAGCAGCACAAAAAGGCATAATTACATTACACGCTTGACAGATACGCATATTTTTCTTATGCTTGCCTAAAGAGAGTAACAATGGAAGAGCAGGGGATGCGGCATGATAGAAAGTGAACATGAGAGTGCGCTTGTTGCGGTCCTGGAACAAGTGATGCATCACCATCTTACGCAGGCGCAGGGTGGATTGTTGCCTTCTGTCATTGTTCCTACCAAGCTCAAACAAGTGCTAGACATAAATTGCCGTATAGGTGCATGGCCTATTGACCTGGCACTTTCATACCCTGGTGTACATATAACGGGGTTGGATGGCGATAGGGCATTCATTGAAATCGCGCGTCGCAATGCCGAGATTGGAGCCGTAAACCGTGTGCGCTTTTATGAGTCAAACCCGCTTAAGCCACTGCCGCTCGCGGACGCAAGTTTTGATTTTGTGCATTCGTTACAACTCTTACCTGTATTCCGACCACGTGAATGGCCCTTCTTTTTAAGTGAATGTAAGCGTGTGATGAAGCCAGGGGCAGCGATTGCGCTGGCGAGCCTGTCGATTGGTCCAACCTCCAGCAATGCCTATCAATACTTGCTCTCTTTATTTGACACATTGCTCCTCAAACTGGGTTACGGATTTTCAGAGCGCGCGGGATCGAGTGCGCCGGGTGTGCATCTTTTCCGCTTGTTAAAGGAGGCAGGATTTGTCAATGCTGTGTATAGCATCTCGCCTGTAAATTTCGGAGGGGCAAATAATCCTGGTGGACGTGCTTGCTGCCAGTTACTGGCGGGCATTGCCAAAAAACAGAAGCCGTTAATGCTAGAGCAGCGTGTCGTTGGATCCGAAGAGTTTGATGCGTTATTGCGGGAAAAACAACACGATATTGGTGAAGCTGAGTATTGCACAACTGGTGCGTTAATTTCGGCGATTGCGTATGCACCATAGTCAATAAGAAAAGGATTTCGATGAGTCACCAGTTCCAATCCGCTACACCTCTGTTCACGTCTAAAAGTAACGTACAGGCGGGACGAGAAAATGAAGTGCATCTCGACGCACTGTTACATTCTTATTTGTTGCAGGTGCAGGGTGGGCGTTTGCATCCAGAGCATATTCCGGTCAACACAATGGAGAGTGTGCTGGACCTTGGTTGTGGTACTGGCGAATGGATTTTTGATCTCGCTCGTCGCTATCCAAAGCTGCGCATCTACGGTATAGATAGCAATGAGCGGGCATTGCATTCCGCCAAAGTTCGTCGTAATACCAGCAGTTTGCGTCAGGTAGAATTACGGCATATGGACCTTCTGCAAGGACTTCCCATTCCAAACGCGTTTGTTAACCTTGTCCATATGCGGAACTTTGCGCGTTTCATCAAGCCGCAAACGTGGCCCTATATGATACATGAATGTATCCGGGTGTTGAAACCGCAGGGCTGGCTAAATATTGTAGAGTTAGAGTTATGCGAGATTTCGAGTCCAGCGTGTCTTATGCTCCATCGTGCGATGTTGCAGGCGCGGGCAAAGCTTGGACGTACGCTCGATCCGACGGGTAGTACGCTTGGCGTAGCACAGCGTCTGTATGCGATGCTCCTGCAAGCCGGTCTTTATGATGTAGGGTACGATGTATTTACGGTAGACGTTGGGGCGATGAGCAGTGATGTAGCGCATCGTTTTCTTTCAGAAATTGTACGGCGCGCGTTTGTTGTGAAGCCTCTAGTTGTGCAACAGGGTATAATAGAGAGCGCGGAATTTGATGCCTTAGTAGAGCAGGCGCATCGCGAGTTGCAATCGCCAGACTTGTGTGGTTGGGCTGTTCTATTATCAGCTTATGGATGTTATGGTGGAGACGGATTATGATGCTAACTGCCGAGGCTGCGAGCTTACGTTTTCAGCATCGTCTCTTTTATCGCGAATTAGGATCGTTGTTTCCCAATACGACCTCAATCTCCTCTCTCTCGCGAGTGCTCGATCTCTCATGTGGTCCAGGAACGTGGTTGCTTGAGGTCTTGCAGGCGTACTCACATATCTATGCTATTGGAGTTGACCAGAAGGCGGAATTGATACAAAACGCGTCTGAGGATGCATATCTTGTTGGTGTGACTAGCGCGGCATTTCGCGTGGTCGAGTCGTATACACAATTGCCCTACGCAGAAAATAGTTTTGATTTTATACATATCCAGAGATCAAGCGCGGCCATTACAGCAAAGCAGTGGCCGCTTGTATTGTGTGAACTTGTGCGTGTTCTGCGTCCTGGAGGCTGGCTACATTTTCTTGACTTCGAGATTGGTCCCACATCCAGTACTGCTGTCAACACCTTTCTCAAGTATGTACGTGCTGCTCATCGCAAGGATGAACGAGTCTTCTCATCACAAAGTCAGGCCCTCACTTCTGCTCTAGTCTTTCCGCGCCTGCTAACTGAGGCGGGTTACAAAGAGGTCAAATACACGCTCCATGCGGTCGATATCGGGAATCAGGCCGACAATCCTGGTAGGGACTATATGCTAGCTGTGCTTGCCGAAGACAAAAAGATCGCTGCCTATCTTGTGGGGGCTGGAGTAGTAACACAGCAGGAAATAGAGCGAGTTATTGCGGCCATGTATCGTGATGCACAGCAGATCAAGTATTGTGCAATGGGCATGCTTATTTCGGTTGTTGGGATGAAGCCAGAGGAATAGCTATGACAAATTCAGATGACCAAACAATTGGCTCTATTGTAGATAAGGATGATGCTTGCGTTCGCTCGGCGTCACATGCATATTTTACAACGGCTCTAGGTGGTCTTGTGACAAATGCGGTCAAGATGACACAGGTCTCGGCTGTATTAGACGTTGGATGTAGTGAGGGGGGTTGGGTACTGGACCTTGCCCGTACATATTCCAAGCTCCGTGTGACAGGCATCGATAAGGATGAAAATGCCCTTAGTGCGGCTACTCGTTTCGCGCACTTTCACGGCATGAGCAATGCAAGATTTCTCACGATGGACGTGACCTCAGGACTGAATTTCAGAGACAATACATTTGACCTTGTACACATGCGTACCACACAACTCTTGTACGATCCGTATTTCAAGAACATTTTAGCAGAGTCCACACGTATTCTGCGTCCAGGTGGGTGGTTGAACCTCATCGAATTTGAGCCGGGTGCGACCTCTAGCCTTGCTTTTGACTGCTTGCTGCGTCTTTTCAATGATACCGTTAGAAAAAAGATAGCTCGTGGAACTTCTGATGTTGAGACAGCCGCCCAGCTTTATGATATGCTACTGCATGAGTATTTTGTAGATGTTTCCTATACGGTGCATGCTGTGGATTTCAGCCCGATGAACATTTTAGGAGTCAGGGCATTTCTTGACGAGGTGTTTCTGGCCTTGCGCATTACAAAAGATTTTGTGTGTCGCCATAACGCTGTACCAGTGGTGGAATACGAGACCCTGCTTGCACAGGCATATAAGGATATGGCACAACCCGATACCTGCGGCTATGGCTATCTTCTCTCGGTCGTAGGGTGCAAGAATGGGTAGTCAGCAGTCATGAATACAACAGAGAACGCGGCCCAATTCGCACAATTGATGACGCAATTGCGACAGCAACGAGGTATGTCGCAGGGGCAACTCGCGCAGGCCACGCGGCTCTCACGTACCTATATCTATCATCTTGAAAGCGGGCAGCGCGTCAATCCATCGCAGCACGTAATCCAAAACATCGCGCGCGCGCTGGGGCTACAGGGCAAGGAGCGCGAGTGCTTGTATGATAGCTTTACGAAACTTACGGGCAAGCTCATCGATCATGAGCAGGCTGATAGTACGCTGCTCGACCTCGGTGAGCTAGCGGGCTTGCTGGTACATAACACCTCATATCCTGCGCACTCGCTTGACCGGCTCTGGTACCTGCACTCATGGAACTATGCTGCGATTATGCTGTTCGAGGTGCAGGAAGAGGTTGTACGCACAGAAAAGCGTCACCTGCTAGAACAGGTGTTTGACCCGCAGTTACGGCGGCGCTTTCACGGTTGGGAGAAGCTGGCGCACCGGCTCGTAAGTGACTTCCAGTACAACACTCAGACGGTGACGCACCTTCCTGAATACAAAACGCTGCTCAAGCACCTGCGCGACTTTCCCGAATTTCGCCGTATCTCCTCCGTGGCCTATGCCAGCGGCAAGCCCGCGCCATCCTTCGTCTTCCAGGTGCAGCATAGTGTGCTTGGGCGCCTGACCCTACGTACCGCGACAACAGTGTTTACTGGTATCAACAGTTACTCGATGGTGAGCTATGTTCCTGGCGACCAGCAAACGTTGGAGATATATCGAAAGCAAGGGTGGCAACCATAGAAACCAGGACGCCCACAAGGGGGAACGTCCTGGCCCTGGCTATTGTGCCTCTCTCAATATCTTCTCGTAACGTTCGTCATATTTTTTTGCTCTCTGCATTCCGGCCCGTTCGTAGAGACGCGTTGCACCCGTTAAATTTTCGGCGTCCACGCTCAATTCTACGTGACGAATGCCGCGTTTGTAAAACTCGCCAAAGGAGTGATGCAGGAGCGCAAGGCCGAGACCTTGTTTGCGCCACGGACGACGCACACCGAGCGAGTCGACAAATCCCATGTGTATCTTTTCACCCACGCTGAGCAAACATAGTGAGAAACCTGTAATCTCATTGCCCGTCGTTGCTAGAAACCAGAGCGAGGGATCAAAGGTCGCGACACCTGTTCCTGAACGTACAAACTCCTCAAAGGTTTCATGTGTATCCCCCCAATGATCTTGAAAGCTTTCTTCAGAGGCGTCATATAGGGGACGTTCATCCTGTCCTGCGATAAATGTACGTACGGCAATGTCGGTGGGCCATTGAGGTACTGGTGGTTGCTCCTGCATATCAAGCTCCATACGAACATAGGTGCGTAAGAGTGAGAAATTCTCGCGTACTAACAAGTTCCTGGCTCTTTCGTTGACGCCTTCGATCCAACTGTTCAAAGTAACCTGTTTCTCTTGGGGGAGTATCGTCATAAGTTCGAGGGCGCGTTGTTCGGCGAGTCGAATGAGAAATGTGCCGATGCCCAGACCACGATAGTCGGGATGGACACGCGGCGAGGCGTACATCTCCTCTGGCTTCTCTTGTGAAAAGCCGATATTTACACGAGCTATACATTTTCCATCGGGTGCAAGCACCACCCACGTATTGTGCTCTAAATCAATGCTGGATGATGACCAGTACGAACGTGTAGACTGCTCAACTGTAGTTCGTGCGGCGGTTGGTTTGCCATAATCGGCGATATCACAGGCCATGAGTAGGTCCGTCACGCCCTGCAGATCGTCCATTGTGGTGTGACGGAGTTGAAAGCCATTTGGGAGTGTGTTCATAATTGGTGCTCCTGTCCTAGTTGCATTTCTTTGTGATAGGTGTAGTATTTTTGTGCAACATGCATACCCGCACGATGATACAGGCGTGTTGCACCCGTTGGATTCTCTGCGTTTACGTCTAGCCCAATGCTCTTTACGCCACGTCTGTAAAATTCTGCAAATGATTGTTGTAATAAAGCCATTGCCACTCCCTTGTGCCGGCATGCACTATGTACCGCGACATCCCAAATCCATCCAGCATCGTGGTAAGTGTTGCCCAGCATTACTCCGATGATGTTATGCTCATCTACAGCGAGAAACCACAGTGTGGGATCGAAGTGCTCATCGTCAAACTTTTGCTGCCAACGCTCGAAAGGTTCAGTAATTTGGAAAGCATCTTGTGATAGCTCGTGTACCGTATGTTCATCTTGACCAGGAATAAAGGTACGAATAGTGATGCCTTCGGGCAGTTGCGGCTGCTCTGGCTCATGTTCTAACTCAATTTCCATACGCCACGCAGTGTGAACTCGTGTATACCCTTTTTGCTCAACTGTCTGCTGTGCTATCTTAGTAGTGTCGTTAAACGCAGTGGAGAGAGTGATACTACTAGAAAGCTTATCGTCAAGCATGAACTCATGTACACGCTCTTCCACTTTTTGTAATAGATAGGGCCAGATACCTTGCTCGCTATGCATGAGGTTCTCACAGACAATCGAGATTGGTACATGATGTCCTTGCACAAACGCATAACCAACTATTTCGTCTGTATTGGTTACTATGATCCATGCATCGGTTTCTATGTTGAACTCAGCATTTTGCCAACTTGTGTAAAGGTCTTTTGTAGTATAGCCGATATACTCAACCGTATTTTCACATAAATTGAGTAGCTCGACAATTGCTTCTGCATCGTTTAGTGTGGGCGGATATATGCGGAATTGTGCGGGGAGTGTTACTTCTACCATGATTTATTGTCCTTTCTCTAGCACTCGGTAGGCAAAACGCAACATAAGTTCTTGAAACTCGATAGCTTGCTCTACATCTCCAGTGCCGTGTCCAGCATCGAACCAGTGTACCTTGATAAGCTTGCCTAGCTCTTTTAGACGTGCTTCATACACCTCGATTGGATGTGATGGACAGCGTGTATCGTTACGTCCCTGAATGATGAGAACAGGAGCCTTGACCTGTTCGACGTATGTGATGGGCGAGGCGTCTTTATATTGTTCCGGTTTCTCTTGAGGTGTTCCTCCCATGAGACTGTGAATGTTGGTACGGATCGTCGACGTTTCGTCATTCATAATCAAATCGCTTAGCGCAATACCAGCCATACCACCAGCCCAAAGCGATGGATGCGTTCCCAGTGCCTGCAACGTGAGATATCCTCCCCAGGACCAGCCAGTTATGAATATCTGTGAAGGTTCAGCGATTCCTTGTTGTACTAGCCAGTTCCGAGCCGCAACCATATCTTCGACTTCCCAGTGACCAAGATTTCCACGAATCTTCTGTTGAAATTCCTTGCCAAATCCTGTTGATCCCCGGTAGTTTATAGTGAGATACGCAAAACCATGATCGACCCAGCACTGACTTGAGGGCGAAAAGGTGTTCATCACTGCGAACTCTGGTCCACCATGTACCTCCAGAATGCAAGGAAAAGGACCTGAGTGTGAAGGTAGCGCGAGCCAGCCCTGTACAGTTTGTCCATCTGATGATGTAAATGTTACAGATGACCAGGTATGTCCCGGCAACGCCTCGCCTAAAGCGAGTACAACGTTTTTACGTTCGCCTGTCTCACTATCAAGTGCTAGCGTTTGACGTTGCTGAGCAGAATTTTCCCAGAGCGTATAGATGTCACCGTCGGGACTAAAGAAGATGCTTTTAGGTTCAGTTGAGCCGAATGTTCCGCTTTCTAACTTCGCTAAGCCTTGCACAAAATGCTTGACGATGTTGTAGATGTAGAGGTGTTGCGCAACCTGCTGGTCTTGACGTAGAAGAATGCGCTCGCCAGACCAGTCCATAGGAACGATATCGCCTTCAATATTGTTGAGTACAAGGTCAAACCTGTCTCCTGTGCGTGCATTCCACAGTAGTGGTTGCCAGAAACCTGTACGGTTGCTGAGGGCCAGGAAGCGCATATCTCCCGCTAGAGGAGAAGCCAGATAGAGTTCTAGTCCTCCTTGCTCTTCAAGAAGTTGTGCTGTAGGGTGTCCAGTAGCAACTTCAATGGCGACAAGACCAAAATCGGCCTCGCCTAGACGCTTAGTTTCAATAACGGCAAGTTCACCGTTGTAAGAGAGAATTGGGCCTCTGGTCTGGTTCGTGCTTTGATACATTATTTTTCGTTCGCCAATACTGCTATCAGACTGGATAGCAAGTACACATATGCTATAGACTCCTTCGTGAAGCATGGTGAAGCCGCACATACTGCCGCTTGGACTGAAGTTGAATGAAAATCCTGTATAGGGTGGAACATCAGGTGTAATATCTTCTGGTGTTCCACCGCTAAAGGGAACGCGTACAAAGTGGCCCGTTTCGTCTCCTTTTGTATCATTTAGATAGTAAACAAAGTTGCCATCGGGCGAAAGAACAGCACCTGGAATGCTATCACCAGTATTGCCAGTCCCCTCTTCACTATGCGTTATCTGCGTTAGATCGCCACTTGGAACTTCCCATGCATAAAGTTGCTCAACTCCTGAACGAGTGCTTAGTGCTAATCCCCGCATTGATGCGGAAGAGGCAATTTGTAAACCGTAAGTAACTGGTAGGCGATAACGTCGTTTCCAAAGGGCGTCGTGTTGTAGTTGTAGAGACGTAGGCATTGAATTTTCCTTTCGTTCAGTAAAGAATGTACTTGCTTTCGTAGGTAAGAAAGACGGACAAAAAGCGCGTAGTATCATCTACTATGTCAAAGGGCTTGTGAAAGGAAAGGCCGAAGCGAAGGGCAAACAAAAAGACCGTGCGACATAGAGCGATACTCTACTGCCCAACGGCCTGTACTGTGTCTTGAGGAGGTAGCCTATCAGCTACATATCAGAATCCTTCTGAAAAAGGGCATAATACGGCCTTGGGCGACGGAACGAGGATTGCACCCAGTTCCTAATGTGCGAAAGCTTCTCTTTTCGACAAGCCTTCGGGTCGCGATAGCCATACTAAAAGACATGGTTCGTGTTTTCCTTTACTTCTGCTTATGAGGGTGTGCCTCAACAGGCACAAGAGAACTGTACCTGAGAAGCAAGTGTTTGTCAAGGAATTTGTTGAGCAAAAAAGTTCTGTATAAGTGGTTTGTGCGGGAATATGGTTCAGTTAAAAATGGCAGTTGACAAACGGGAGGGAAAGGTGTAATATTGCACCTGTCATTCGCGACATCAAACGAGTCCTCGTGGCGGAATGGTATACGCGGCAGGTTGAGGGCCTGTGCCGAGAGGCGTGCTGGTTCGAGTCCAGTCGAGGACATCTATCCGTAAATAGGTGGCATCCAAGTATAATGCGAGGGTGCCGCTTCTTCTATCAGATAGGCACATATGAGGGCGATTAGCTCAGCTGGTTAGAGCGGCTGCTTTACACGCAGTAGGTCTGGGGTTCGAATCCCTAATCGCCCATTTCCTCTATGCCTTCCTGCGACTCTACAGGCCACTTCAACCAACATTCACTTACCCTCTTATGACTTCCCTTTTGTCTAATTTATCCGCTTTAGAGCTACTGTGTGCTGTCCTATC
>CAXTUE010000059.1:10998-13041 GCA_964247355.1 uncultured Ktedonobacteraceae bacterium
AATATATTTTTCTTAGCAGAAGGATGTGTTTTTGTGTTATCCTTATTATCGTTTCAGGGTGTTTTTCGATAATAAGGATTTTCTTATTATCACTGATGATAATAAGGACGCAGATTTCCGTCCTTATTATCATTTTGGCTCTATTTTGATAATAAGGATTTTCTTATTATCCGCAAAGATAATAAGGGGTTGAGCCTCTTTCTTAGGTTTTAAATAAGGAGGATAGCGGTGGACTCTAATAGTAACTATGATATAAGCCGTGATCGTGCAGGAAGTTATACTAATCAGATTGGGGGCTATAAAACATTCGTGCCAAAACCACTGCCTCCTAAGCCCTCTATTCATTTAGACTTAGAAATGTTTCAACTACTTTCACAGGCATCTAGTTCTTTAGGGCGTCTCGATGGTACAAGCGATATATTGCCTAATGCTGACCTGTTTGTAGCGATGTATGTAAACAAAGAGGCTGTACTTTCAAGTCAGATTGAAGGTACTCAAGCCTCTTTGATAGATGTATTAGCATTTGAGGCGGACGCTGCATTTCCAGAAAACCCTCAAGATATAGAGGAGGTTATTAATTATATTAATGCTCTCAACTATGGACTTGAGCGGTTGAATGAGCTTCCACTTTCCCTTCGTCTCATTGGTGAGATTCATCATTTTCTCTTACAAGGAGTAAGAGGAGCTAATCGTCATCCAGGTGAATTTCGTACTTCACAAAACTGGATTGGACATCTTGGCTGCACGATAGGAAAGGCAAAATTTGTTCCTCCTGCACCTACAGATATGCATAAGGCATTAGGTGATCTAGAAAAATTCATTCATCAGGAAAAATCTCTGCCAACACTTATAAAAATAGGTCTGGTTCATGCCCAATTTGAGACTATACATCCATTTCTTGATGGTAATGGACGTATGGGTAGATTACTTATTACATTTATACTCTGCTATGAAAGTATTTTACGCAAACCTCTACTTTATTTGTCATACTTTTTCAAGATACATAGGTTAGAGTACTACGAGCATCTGCAGAGAATACGTGACGAGGGTGATTGG
The DNA here is from genome assembly GCA_964247355.1 of uncultured Ktedonobacteraceae bacterium. Classification (GTDB taxonomy): domain Bacteria; phylum Chloroflexota; class Ktedonobacteria; order Ktedonobacterales; family Ktedonobacteraceae; genus JBBQVS01. The sequence continues at coordinate 12,055 of CAXTUE010000059.1, forward strand.
GAATCATGGCTAAAGTTTTTCTTGCGTGGAGTAGATGAAGTCGCACAAGAAGCAACAAAGACAGCAAGAAACATTGTTCAATTGAGAGAAAAACATCGAAGCGTTATTGCTGCTCATATCCAATCAGCAGGCTCGGCCTATCAATTGCTCGAATACTTATATAAAAGGCCAATTATCACCGTAAACGGCGTAGTAAAAGTTACCGACTTAAGCTATGCTCATGCGAACAGACTAGTCGTAAGGTTCCAGGAATTAGGTCTCCTGCGCCAAATGGACACCTATCAACGCAATAGGCGATTTATCTACTCTGACTACTTGGCAATGTTTACTGCTGAAGAAATGCAGCAAACCGATAGCGAGATACTGCCAGAGCCTGAAAGGGAACAAACAGAGTTTCGGCCTTAAAAAACATCTTGAAGTAGTAAATAAGCGAGTGGTCGTAGTCCTTTAGATGTCCAGCGTCAAATGGGGCATAGCTCGTTGAAAATGACAGATCACTATGCTTCGCTCTCGATACAACAGTTACGAAAGTCTCATGAGCAACATTCACCTTTGAAGGGAAAAAAAAGAAGGCGATGATGGCAGATATGGTACAGTTTATTGGACTGAATAATAATGTACCATATTGACGCTTTGTCAAAGTGTTGGTTTGTTACCTTTAAGTGAGAAGTAGATGTCTAATTCCACTTTGGCATGGTTCAAATAGAGGGAATCTTGGTTAAAAATATGTTCTAAAAAGCAGAAGTACTATAAAGCTCTTTTTGAAACTTGCTTAAAGATTTTGTTCTATAGTTTCTCCTCTAATTAGTAGGCTCTACTAATCTTCTTAGTAGACTAACCGTTCTTGACGAGTCCTACAAACGCTATAACGAAGCCAATCACACATACAATTGCTGCAATAGACATAAGAACTGGAAAACATGCAGCCATAAAACTTCGAAATCCATTGTTTGGAAATACTTGAAGAATACCATTTGAGCCAAATAT
>CAXTUE010000060.1:0-13025 GCA_964247355.1 uncultured Ktedonobacteraceae bacterium
GTCGATAGCCTCGCCACCGCGTACGCGTACACAGGCAACCTCTATGACGCGATCAGGGCCGGGGCGTAGGCCGGTGGTCTCTGTGTCAATCACGATAAATTCAACATCGCTCAGTAGTTGCTGTGTACTGCGCCATGCTGAAAGCGACCAGCGTATATCGCTTGCTATGCCGATATCGCCCGCTTCCTCAAAGAGCGCGGAACTACGCAATGCTTGACGCAGCATGACCGTCCAGAAGCCCTGTTGTCCCGTGTTGTTATTGGCACCAAAGAGATGCTGTATCAACGTCTCCTCCGCCACAGGTTGCCCGATGCTCTCTAGCAGTTCGTGAGCGCGGCGTAGTAGAGTGCCGCGTTGTGGAGGGCTATTTTCCGCCATCTCCCATATCCCTTTATGCTGTCCCTAGAAATAAAAATTAGACCATATGTACGAGGATAGCACGGCGGAAGAATTTTGACAAGATAACCGTATTTTTGTCTACCGATTAGAATACAGATATGCTACTATTATTTGGTGTAAAAAATTTGGCAAGAAGGAGCAAGAACATGGCAGAGCAAGACGACCTCTCGATAGATGAACAGGAACCAGAAGACCTTAAAGAAATGCCCGTTGTCTATTCGCTTCCAGAGATGGAAGGCGCGATTGTACGGCCAGATATCGTCTATAAGTCTGTTGATACTGGCGATCTGCTGATGGATGTGTACTATCCAGAAGATTATGAAGGGGAGACGCGACTACCTGCCGTAATATTTGTTCATGGAGAGGGCGCACCAGAAACGCTGAAGGACGCAAAAGATTGGGGACAATACGTCTCGTGGGGCCAATTAGCGGCTGCCTCTGGCTTGATTGGCATTACCTTCAATCATCGCTCATCCGAAATGCTTGCCAAGCTCTATGATGTTGCAAAAGATGTAGATGACCTCATCAGCTATGTTCGTGAGAATAGCAAATCTTTAGGGATCGACGCAAACGCGCTATGCATCTGGACATGCTCTGGCGGGTCGCCATTTGGATTACGCGCCGCGCTGCGGGAGGATGCGTCCTACATACGTTGCATCATCTCCTACTACGGTCTTGCCGACCTCAAATTCTTCTACAACTCATTTAGCAATATACCTCAACTTTCCGAAGAAGTACTTAACGAGTTTTCTGCTTCCAACCGTTTGAGCAAACATACAAATGCGCTTCCCCCCATGTTGATCGTCCGTGCGGGTTTGGATGCACCTGAACTTAACGCTTCTATTGACCGGCTCTTGACGGCGGCTATCGCGAAAAATGTGAGCCTTGATTTCATGAACCATGCCACTGGTCGTCACGCTTTTGACGTACAAGATGATAACGTACGCTCACAAGAGATAATCCGCACCACGCTGGATTTTATGAAGACGCATCTGCTAGAGCGATAGAATTTGTGGAGCATATATGACACGTCTGGAGATCTATCCTAAAGGCTTCTTTGAAGTGCAACTCGCGTTCGCGCGCAGAGTTGCTGAGGTAACACACCAACTCTTTGAGGAGGCCGTACTCAAATATACTGCGATGTATCGCATTCTTGGTCTGGATTGGAGTGCTGATCCTACAAATCCTCTATGGCAGAAATATTTACAGGCGTTGCAACAAGATGTTAATAAGGGTGCGGAGAGTACGTATCAATTCTACTATGCCATATCTGATAGCATTCCACACATAAGTGAGCAACAACAGTGGGGTTGTTTTGCATACGACTACTTATCTGACCAGCATACAATCAAGATACATTTCTCTAACCAGGATTTCACTCAATACGGCGCATTGAGTCATCAACGTATGGATGTGCGTAAGGCAGAACTCAAAGCAATGTTTACAGCTATTCATGAGGAGCAACCTAACGCCGAAACAGTCATCGGGAGTTCGTGGCTGTACAACTTGGAAGCTTACAAACGACTTTTTCCTATTGAGTATGGGCAATCAGCAAAAGCCGCAGTCAGGGTACCTTACTTAGGACGAGGATTATGGGGGCAGTTTCTCAATCATGAATGGCAAGTGAATGAACAGAGGGCAGAAGCCTTTTTGCAACGGGTTGAGGTAGCAACTAACATGGAACAATGCGATCAATCCTTTCCCTATCAACTCTTACTCCCTAAAGCTCCCATAGGGTTGTTTTATCGGTTTTACAGTATTTGATTGGATAATGTAACGATGCACACAGAAACAGGATATATTACACCCACAGCACCATTTGATTTCGTAAAATCGCTGAACTTTCTTGGCTTCTTTCCTGCAACACAAGGCGAACAAATTGTCACAGAACAAGCACTCACAAAGGCGGTGTATATCAATGGGCAACTTGTTGGATTTCAGGTTGCCTCTACCGGAACTATACAGGAACCTCGATTGTCCTACACACTTTTTTCAGAGCAGAGCATAGACGATGCAATAAAAAATGCTGCCATAGACCGCATCTCATTCTTTTTGAGCTTAGGTGATGATCTACGCCCCTTTTACGTGATAGGACGAGAGGATAGCGATTTTGCGCCAATTGTGCAAGAACTCTACGGCTATCATCAGGTCAAGTTTTTGACGCCCTTTGAGATCGCGTGTTGGGCGGTGTTGACACAACGCAATCCAATGAATATGGCGCAAAAGATGAAGAAAAGTCTGATTGATCGCTATGGAGGCACGATTACGATTGATGGCGTGACCTATTTCGCATTTCCAGAGGCGGAACGTATGGTGCATGTGAGCGAAGATGAACTCACGGGCGTTGTACGCAATGCACGGAAAGCGGAATATCTTGTAGCAACTATCAAGGCTTTTAGTGATGTTGACGAACATTTTCTGCGCATGGGCGACTATGATGAGGTAGAGGCATGGCTACGAAGCATTCGCGGTTTTGGCGCGTGGTCGGCATCGTTTGTGATGGTACGTGGGCTTGGGCGCATGGAACGCCTTACGAGCAACGAAAAGGTTATGTTAGAAGCTGCATCAAGGTTATATGGACATGGCAAAGATTTATCGCGAGCTGAGATCGAGCGAATTGGGGAAAGATATGGAGACTATCAGGGATATTGGGGACATTATTTAAGAGTTGGATCGTAGGGGACAATTATAGGAAGTTTCAAAAGAGCAAGCCTCATTCAAGACGTTTTATTAATCCCTGCGTATAGCATATCAGCCTTGTTTTGGCTATACTCGACGAATTTCAGAGTATCCTTGAAATCTTTTGGATCAGCAAGTTGAGGAATTTCTGGATTCGGTCGTCCGGCCCATGTCCGGTCAATGAGTCCTATCCAGGAGGAGTCCAAGTGAGTTTTTGCCCATTCTGCACCTGCTCGTTTAGAGCCAGGAACTCCTGTGACAAGGTCGTGCAACATACGGCAGTAGTTCAGGACTATAAATGACTGATAGAAGCGATTATTGAAGTGTTCAGGGTTGGTCGCAATCTCTTGACCCCAGTTATGAATGGTCGCCATGATTGCTTCACGTAATGTCTCAACAGGAATTGGATCGACTAGTGTAGTTGGCGAAGGACCAATCAGAGTTACGCCTTTCTCACGAACCACGCAACGAACGAGGACGGTATTGTCATGCTCTGATTGTGTGAGTGCACGACTGCCGTTATCGAGATACCAGAGTTGCTTATCCCTGTCATCGTGATGACGCAAAACTTCCTTTGGGAAGTAGGAGCCTTCCAGGTGTTGCGCCCAAGAACTGTTAAGGCGATATATCTGCTCGTGTACTTCCTGCAAGTCCTGAACTTGCCTGGAGGAGAGTTCTTGTTCGATCACAATAATGAAATCAACATCACTATGAGCATCGAAATCGCCTACGGCAAACGAGCCTTGCAGGTAAGCACCTACAAAGTTGTCACCTAATACTTGCTGGACGCTGGCTACAAGTTTTGATAAAACAGTATTAAGTGCTGGATATGGTGTTGGAGTTATTTGGCTCATGGTTGCTATTTTACCGTCTTTAAGAAGAGTGGCGCAAGTTCATCGCCATGTTCAACAATCCAATGAGCAAAACGCACATTATCAGCTAACTGTACAAGAGTTTGTGTGGGATTCGGTAGAATATGTGCTTCGGCAATCCAATAAAGGGGAACGCGTGCTATTTCAAACGGTAGGGTTTGTATTTCTGCTTGTGTCAGAGGTTGAAAGCTGGAGTTGTTGTAGCTTCTCAGCATTGTGTTGACAAGAGACCATGAAAGTTTTTCTGGTGGCAATGTACCTTCAATACGACGAAACATCCAATAGAGCGTATAGGCGATATCAAAAATGCGTTCACTTACCGCAAGAAAGTCGAAGTCCAGGATAGCAACAATCTGTTGGTCTCGAAAAAGCAGGTTGCCAGCGCCATAGTCGCCATGCACTATTTGTTGTGGTAGTTTTTCTGTTTTGCGCCACTCTACCTGCATCTTTGAGAGGAGTTGTACTGTATCTTCGCATAAAGCAAGAGCTACCTGTGTATTTTCATCCTCTGGATTTTGCCTGATGCGCTGTTCTGCTTGTAGCGTCCAGGCGAGAAGTACATCGGGTGTACCATAATTGGCAACGAGTGGTGGCACAACGGAAATATGCTCAAGTTTTGTTGCTAGAACAGCGTGTAATTTTGCTAAGAGAGCAAAGGCTGTTTCGTAGCGTTGCCATGTTTCAGGAATATTATCAGAAGGAACAAAGTGCTCGACTTCCGCATGACGATCTTGATAAGCAATAATAGTTTTATTTAGCCTAGTGGCTATAGGAAGTGTAACAGGGAGAGCATTTTCATGAAGAACTTGTTTGACTTGGTGGAGCATAGCAAGGCGTTCGTATGTTACCCACGGGCGATAGACACGTACAACATATGTACCGCGCGTTGTTTGGAGTAAAATATTAAGGTTGTAGGTGCCACCGAGGTCTTCTGTTGCTGTTACTATACCAATATTGTATTGTTCTGCTATCAGTTTGGATAGTTCAGCGTTAAAGTTGGCTCTTGGTCCATAGTCAATATTTTCCTGCAATGCTGTCTCCTTAGATAGAGCTACATCATGTGTTAGATATGTTGTGAACCATTATGTAATATAGGTTTGTGGACACAAGAAATTGTTATCTACAGAGATACGAATAGTGTACTCATTATGTTTATTGCCCTGCAAGGAGAGTAGTTTCAATGCTTATTCGGCAAATACAACGCGGAGACGCAGAGCAACTTTTACATCTCAAACTGCAATCGGTATGTCGACGAGTATATGATGGCGAAGTTGATTTAATACCCATCCAAATGTAGGAGTTCGTTGCCCCACAATAGCACATAGGCTATAATGGACGCGATGTATACTGCTTCTCGTATCGAAGAGCAACTAGAGCATAACGTAGTGAAGGCATTCTTTCAACAAGAATGTTCGCGCCAGAGGTTTTGAAAGGGAAAAGAGATGGTTTTTTGTGGTCAATGTGGTCTTCATTTACCTGCTGGTACGACACGCTGTCCTCGCTGTGGTGCTGTATCCGATACGTCTATGGATATGGGAGGTGACTCGTTTTCGACTGATGCTCCTACCGTTGCATCACTTACTTATGCACACCACCCACAGGCAAATCTATACCCTGATACACTCCAGGCTTCGATACCATTTCTGCCACCTGAACAACACAAGCTTGTACTACGTAGTAACGACGATGGAAATAGCGCAACAGGAGACGGCGCACCAACGAGTGCGATGAATGCTCCCGATTATCGTACTCGAACGCCTGTTGATTACCAAACTCAGCCTACCTCTTGGAGTGGTGTTTCTAACGCTAACTATCCTGTGCAACCGAGTAATACATATCAAAGCAGAGGTTATACACCTGACTATACTGGCAACATTCCTCCTGGTGGTGCAGCTCCTGCTGTCGTCTATCCGTCTCCTATGCCAATGCAACAAAAGAAGAGACGCACACTTCCACTCCTTTTTGCTGTACTTGGTTTGCTGCTTCTGGTAGGTGTTTCTGCGTTTTTTGTTGTAACACGGTTTCATCTACTGCAAACTATTGGAAATAGTGTACCTCATACTACTGGAAATAGCGTCTCTCCTGTTAGTCATATTGAACAGGCAAAGAGTGTTGTAAATCAATACTACGACGACATCAATAACAAGAATTACCAGCATGCATACAGTCTATGGAAGTGGGGCGCGAACGCTCCATCGTTTTCTACGTTTCAGAACGGTTATGTCAACACGGAGCATGATGCACTCACAATAAGAGATACAACAGAGCAAAGTGATGGCACGGTGAAAGTCTTGCTTACGATAGTTGCAACCGAACGTGTTGGCAGTGGCACACAACAGCATACATATGTTGGCTACTACATTGTAGGACAGGATGCTGGCACGTGGAAAATTCTGCGCGGTGTCCTTAATCGCGTGTAACGTATAGTTCACAAGCAGTAAGAGCAACGTTTGAGGCGATCAGCGTCTTGACGTTGCTCTTTCGATTTTTCTCGACTCTGTAGAATGGAAAGAGAGGATATATTACAGAGGAGAAATACTGGCGATGCCAATACAGATGCGACAATCCGCTACTTCTGCGGCTGAACAGAGGCGGCCTGCTTACCGCTCAACGAAAACGGCAAAAAATGCACGAGGACCTAAGCTTTTAACGGGATTGTTCTCGATTTTAGCACTGCTTGCGCTGATACACTTTTTAATAGTTATGCATGCAAGTGCGATGCAGGCTGCTCCGCCATCGACTTGTTCTCAGCTTATACGTAGCGCGGACTATACAAAATACGTACAATACGATGCACATACACAACAGCTAGGCGCGATACAGTATGTCGATTCGCTACTGGGCGGTCAACCAGCGGCTCTTATACAGGTTATGGATGCTTCCCATACGCTGGATGTCTACGTCTATGGTTGCATTTCGCAGCAGCACACTCCAACGCTTACCGTTTTACTTAAACAGCAGGGACTGGTACAGGGAACAATCAGCTTAAGTAAAGCCAATACGCTTGTGCTTGGTGAGCGCGATACGATATTATCACAGGACATGACGGCGGTGTTGCAACCCATGCAACAAAATCTCTATCAAGAGTATCGCTGGCAAAATGGCTCATTTGAGCAGGTTGCGTTTCCTAGCCTCTATCCCGTCACAGATAGAAGCGAAGCCGAGGCATTACAAGCGCAGGTCAACAATGGAGCTTCTTTACCGTGGACCGATGTACAAATAACGGCGGAACAAATGGCGAAGGACATTCTGCAATGGTCGGCAGGAAGCTATCAAGAGAAACTACTTGATAATGACGGCACAACAGCCCACGTTTTACTGGAGCAAAAGCAACCGGAGATGGCCGTTACGGTGACGCTATCACGCTTGATACAGCACGACTCAAAAGGTCTCTGGTGTGTAACACACGCGCAAACACCGAACATCACACTTGAGCAAGCACAATTTCTTAGCCCAGTTACTTCACCACTTGCCCTTCACGGCACTGTTGCCACAAAGGATGGACAGGCAACGGTGACACTGTTTGATCATACTCTGACCGCGATGTCATCATTCAATAATACATCGCTCAACGTGTCTACCAGTGGTTCGTTCACGGGAAATGTTCTTTATAGTAACAACAAACAAGTGCAACAGGGGCTTCTCCTGATCGAAAATGTGCCACCCGGTAAGAGTTCTGAAGCGGGACAACTTTTGCTTACAAGCATTTTATTAAAATAATGCTGTTTGACAAAATCATGTAGATACATCTACGGTAGGGCTCGCATTCATCACGTCCGTCTTTGGTCTCTCACACCAGCAAACGGACGTGATGAGTGCCGTCCCTACCTCTAAAGGGGGAATGTACAAGTTCGCCCGCTTCGTGCTATAATTTAGCTATGAATGAACTTATCCAGAGAATAGAACGCTTGTCACGACGCGTCCAGAAGACTATGGTGCGTCTTTGACGTGGCGGCAAAGAAAATCCAGATCGCAAAGCTTGACGAAGAGAGCGTAGCTGAAGACTTCTGGTCCGATAATCGCAAGGCACAGGCGCAGATGCAACAACTGAATGCTTTGCGCGAAGAGGTGACGACGTGGGAAGGGATTGCCACTCAACTCAAGGACCTGCTGGGACTCACTCAATTGCTGGAAGAGGAGCCAGATGAGGAGATGCAGGCCGAGGTTGCCCAATCACTTACCGCCATTGAGCAACAGGTTGAAAGCCTGCAATTCGCGCTGATGCTGAGCGGTGAGCATGATGAAAATAACGCGATTTTGAGCATACACGCGGGTAGTGGTGGTGTCGACGCTCAGGACTGGGCTGAAATGCTGCTCCGTATGTATCTACGCTGGGCCGAACATCATCGTTTCCGCACCGATATCTATGACTATAGTGAGGGTGAGGAAGCAGGTGTAAAGAGTACAACCGTCGAGATTACAGGACGTTATGCATACGGCTACCTGCGTTCGGAAATTGGGACGCACCGGCTTATTCGCCTGTCGCCCTTTGATGCAGCACACCGGCGTCATACCTCGTTCGCAAAGATCGAGGTTATGCCTGACATCGAGAATGAGATCGATATCGTTGTACGACCAGAGGATATCGAGGTTGACACCTATCGTGCCACGGGTGCGGGTGGACAGCATGTCAACAAAACGGACTCGGCGGTACGTATGCGCCATATTCCATCCGGTATCGTTGTCACCTGTCAGAACGAACGCTCGCAAATGCAGAACCGCGAGGTTGCCATGAAATTGCTCAAGGCGCGCCTCTACGAGTTAGAGGTAAAAAAGCAAGAGGAAGCGGCGGCAAAACTCAAAGGCGAGAACGTACAGGCCGACTTTGGCAACCAGATACGTTCCGTTACCGTGCATCCGTATACTATCGTGAAGGATCACCGGACGGGCTATGAGACTGGTGACACAACAGGGTATCTCGGTGGCAATGTCGATCCGTTTATCCAGGCGTACTTGCAGGAACAAGCTGGTGGAGTCGCGACCGAAGAATGATGTTAGTATGGACAACAAAAAAGCTTTCCACGCGTGGAAAGCTTTTTTGTTGTCCAGTTATTTCTATGCATGCAAAAGATCGTGCATGTCGCTTTCGTAGCGTTCGGGATAGCGCATCTTGCGGAGTGCTTTAACCTCGATCTGGCGAATACGCTCACGTGTAAGTTTATAAAAGGCACTTACTTCGTCGAGCGTGTGTGTACGTCCATCTTTTAAGCCATAGCGCATTTCGACAATCGTACGTTCGCGCTCGTTGAGAACCCTCATTGCTTGCTCGATGAAGGTACGTTGCATAGTATGCGTTATCTGATCGACAGGTGTAGTGGTTGTCACATCCTCAATAGTATCGGCAAGGTGATACTGCTCATCGTCCGCGACAGGGGCGTCAAGCGAAACGGGTTGATCGGAGACGTTCAACAATTCCACAACACGCTCTTTCGGCAAACCCATCTCGGCGGCAATCTGCTCTGGCAGAGCCTCGATACCATCTTCCTGGTAGATGCGACGCGCAATACGCTTGATTTTGTAGATGATCTCGACAACATGTACAGGAACGGAAATGGTACGCGAATGTTCAGCAATTGCACGGCTAATAGCTTGACGAATCCACCATGTAGCATAGGTGCTGAAGCGGAAACCACGTTTGTAGTCGAACTTCTGAGCGGCTCGCATCAAGCCGATATTGCCTTCCTGTATAAGATCAAGCAACGAAAGACCTTGATTGGTATAGTGTTTCGCAATACTTACAACGAGACGCAGGTTGGTTTCGATTAACTGCTGCTGCGCAAGCATATCGCCATGTGCAATGCGTTCCGCTAGTTGTAACTCCTGTTGGCCTGTTAACAATGGGTAAGTCCCAATCTCCTTGAGATATTGTTTTACTGAGTCATCGAGGGCACCACGCTGGTCCTCATGCTCCTCTTCTTCGTCCTCCAGTTCGTCGACAAAATTGTCAAAGCCATAGTCAAAATCTATATCATGCGCCACATCATCTTTTTCATAGAAGGCTTTTGCACGGGCTTTCTTCTGTACCGTCTTAGGTGCATTCTCGGATAGGGGTACGGCATGTAGGGCTGTGCGTGTTGAGGTTGATACATTCACTCTTCTGGCAACCATGATATGTGCTCCTTTTTCTACCATTAAACATATATGTTGAAAATACAAGAAATTAATTTGTTCGAGAATTGTGTTCCTGTCTTTCTTTATTGCAATAATCATGCCAAAGAGCAAAAGGAGTATCGTGTTTCATCAAATTCCAGGGCATTTCACTTTTAAGGATATAGTTTTAGTACTTATGGATGAACATTTCGTGGCAATAGGAAGAGTTAAAGAGAAGAGAAGAGTGTTGGCAGAGAGATAGAGGGACACGAGGGAATGAAGATATTTCCAGAACTGAGGAATTTTACGCAGGATTTTTTCTGTTTTGCTTTTGTTGTTCCTACTTTTTACCTTTTTCGTTACTAGTGTAGAGGATGTTTTTTCCTAGAAAGATGAAAATTTCTTCACGAACCTACTGACAGAGCAAAGAAGTTGTGGTATGATAGGAAAGGCATGGGTTATAACCTTGCTATGGGGATGCGGATGCAGTGGCGGAGGCTCCCCCTCGGCTTACATTTTCTCTAAGCCTCGCTTGACGATTTGAGAAGCAAGCGATAGACCTCCAAGATGAAGGAAGGAGGCGATTTCGTGGAAAACGCATTTCCCCGGTGTCGCAAATGTGGTGAAGGTGATCTGGTTCCGCTTTCGGATTTCGGTAGCCAGGGAGCTTCTATTGAATACAAGGCTTGGGTCTGCACCAATCCTTCGTGCCTGTACAACATTAAGATTCGCAATGGTGACATTATCATTAATGAGCCGATTAGCGATGGCTCACTTCACTCCTACCGCAGTGGTCGCCAATAAGACGAGTGGAGTTAGTTAGTGCGTAGGTGTGAGCGGAGGCCCACCCGCTCTCATTGTGTTTAGCAGGAGGCAAGAGACTAAGTTGTATCCCTTCTTGCTTTTGCCTTGTATTTTTAGAGGGACAGTTCTAGCACAACGATGTGCTTGAAGTGCTACCCTCTTCTTTGTATGTAAAGAGCAAACAAAAATTTATTAGAGAGCTATAAAGGAGTCGAGGTGTTCAATCGATTCTTCGGACGGAAACAAGAGCCAGAAGAGGAACCCAGGCAAGAGGCAGAAGCGGCGGCAGAGCCGACTCCTGAACAACGCTCTGAGCAGCGTTTTGGGTTTTTGCAGCGTACGCGCCAGATGTTTAACAAGATTAACACAACGGTTGAGCAAAGCGACACCATCACCGACTCTCTCTGGGATGATTTAGAGGAAGAACTGCTCGAAGCCGATGTTGGTCCCAGCACAACGCTATGGCTAATGGATCGCTTACGTGAGCGTGCGGCAAACGAAAATATACAGACAGGCGCACACCTCAAGCGCGCGTTACGTGAAGAAATGATGTTTCTCCTGGGTAAGTCATCGCCACTCCGTTTCTCTAAGCAATCCCCTCTGACCGTCATTCTCGTAATTGGCGTCAATGGCTCCGGCAAAACCACGAGTATCGCGAAACTGGCCTATCGTCTGACACATGAAGGACGGAAGGTTATTCTGGCGGCTGGTGATACCTTCCGTGCGGCGGCAATTGACCAGTTGGAGGAGTGGGGAAGACGTATCGAGGTGCCTGTTATTCGGCAAAATCCTGGTTCAGATTCAGGTGCGGTAGTCTTTGACGCGCTGCAGGCGGCCCGTACTCGTGAGAGTGATGTGCTGATTATAGATACCGCAGGTAGACTACACACAAAGTATAACCTGATGGAAGAATTAAAGAAGCTCAACAAGGTCATTCAAAGATTCGTTCCTGATGGTCCACACGAATTGCTAATCGTGATTGATGCGACAACGGGTCAAAATGCATTGTTGCAGGCACGTCAGTTCGCCGCCGACATTGGTCTCACAGGTGTTATAATAACAAAACTAGATGGCACGGCAAAAGGTGGGTTTGCCTTTGCGGTTGCCGACGATCTTGGCGTACCAATCAAGTTTATTGGAACGGGTGAGAAGGTCACGGACCTAACGCCCTTCGATCCAAAGAGTTTCGTTGACGCGCTCTTCGACGAAGAGTAACAAGGAGGTTTCGGATGGTCAAAGAAGCCGCTGTTCCCTCTACCGGGCCGGGTACGTCTACAGACGCGAAACAGAATGTGCCGGGCAATCTCGCGGTAAAGTGTCCGAAGTGCAAAGAGATTTTGTACGGGCGCGATTGGGAAAAGAACCTCAAGGTATGTACGCGTTGTAGCTATCACTTCAAGCTTACCGCCTACGAACGCATTGACTTACTGGTAGACTCAGAGAGTTTTGTTGAGACCGACGCGGATATCATCTCCGCCGACCCTCTGAAATTCACGGTTCGCACACAAACCTATTCAAGTAAGGCTGAGGAAGAGCGTCAAAAGACAGGACTCAACGAGGGCGTTGTAACTGGTAATGCCACCGTTGAGACCAAGCCGCTTGCACTGGCCGTGATGGATTTCAACTTCATTGGTGGCAGTATGAGTTCCGCAGTTGGCGAAAAAATCACACGCGCCATCGAGTTAGGCATGGAACGGCATATGCCCGTGCTTATATCCGCAACCTCAGGTGGCGCACGGATGCAAGAGGGACTCTACTCGCTGATGCAAATGGCAAAAACTTCGAGCGCGTTGGCGAAACTGAAAGAGGCGAGACTACCCTATTTTAGCCTCTTGACCGATCCCACATCTGGCGGCGTCACGGCGAGTTTCGCGATGTTGGGCGACGTGATTATCGCTGAGCCGGGAGCACTGGTGTGTTTCGCTGGTCCGCGCGTCATCGAAGGCTTCATGCACGTCAAGCTGCCCGAAGGGACCGCGAGTGCCGAGTTTGTGCAACAGCACGGTATGATTGACGCGGTTGTGCATCGTAAGGATTTGCGTACAACATTGGGTCGTCTGTTGCATCTTTACTCTTGATGAGAGGGACTAGGATGCCTGCAAGGGGAACGCTCTACATGTGTTAACATAATGTTTCAATGGGAACCAGGGCGCCCGCAAGGGGAACGCCCCTCCCATACAC